>DATARB010000020.1:0-1647 GCA_036264375.1 Pseudolabrys sp. | reverse complement strand
ATCGATTCGATGACGCCGCGCGAACGGCGCAATCCCGATCTGCTCAAGGCCAGCCGCAAGAAGCGCATCGCCGCCGGCTCCGGTACGTCTCCGGAGCAGATCAACAAGCTCCTGAAGATGCATCGCGGCATGGCCGACATGATGAAGATGATGGGTTCGGGCAAGCGCGGTCCGCTTGCGGGCTTGGGCCAGATGCTCGGCTTCGGCGGCGGCATGCCGTCGCCCGAGCAGGTCGCCGAGATGACCAAGAAAATGCAGGGCGGCGCGCCGGGTGCGCTGCCGCCGGGAATGCCCAGCCTGCCGAAAGGTCTGCCGCCGAATTTCCCCGGCCTTCCTGGCGCGGGCGGAAAGTTTCCCGGATTGCCGGGTCTGCCCGGCGGAGGGAAGAAGAAGTGAGTGCACGACCTCACACCGTCATCCTGAGGTGGCCGCGCGTAGCGCGGCCCTCGAAGGATGCACGGCCACCGAGTCAGAGACCCTTCGAGGCTCGCGACCTTCGGTCGCTCGCACCTCAGGGTGTCGGATCAATGTCGAACAAGACTTAGAAAGAAAGGAACTATCAAATGTCTCTCGTCATCCGCATGGCTCGCGCCGGCACCAAGAAGCGCCCGTTCTATCACATCGTGCTCGCCGACTCGCGTTCGCCGCGCGACGGCCGCTTCATCGAGCGGCTTGGCTACTTCAATCCGCTGCTGCCGAAGGAAAAGACCGAGCGTCTCAAGCTCGATCTTGAGAAGGTGCAGGCCTGGATGAAGAAGGGCGCGCAGCCGTCCGACCGCGTGATGCGCTTCCTCGACGACGCCGGCATTGCCAAGCGCGAGAAGCGCAACAATCCGGAGAAGGCTGTGCCGCGCAAGGAGCGCAAGGCGAAGGCCGAAGAGGCCGCCAAGGCGCCTGCCGCCGCGCCGGCCGCGTGATCGCGGCCTAGACCGTGGCTCGTCCTTCTCGCAACGACGGCGAGCCGGCCTCTCCTCCGGGCGAGGCTGCCAAGAAACTCCGCGTCGCCCGCATCGGGGCGGCGCATGGCGTGCGCGGCGAAGTGAAGCTGTGGACGTTCACCGAGGATCCGATCGCGGTCGCCGACTACGGCCCGCTGGAGACCGGGGACGGCAAGCGGCAGATCGAGATCGAGTCGGTGCGGCCGGCCAAGGATCATCTGGTCGCACGCATCGCCGGTGTCGATGACCGCAATGCCGCGGAATTGCTGCGCAACACCGATCTGTTCATCCCGCGCGATCGTCTGCCGCCGATCGAGGACGACGACACGTATTACTATGCCGATTTGGTCGGCCTTGCGGCGGTGACGCCGGAGGGCGAGACGGTTGGCACCGTCCTGGCGCTGCATAATTTCGGCGCCGGCGATGTGATCGAGATCCAGCCTGCCTCTGGCGGCGCAACGCTGATGCTGCCGTTCACCGAGGCCATCGTGCCGGAGGTGGACGTGAAGGGCGGGCGCGTCGTGGTTGTCGTCCCTGAGAGCAGCGACGACGAGGCGCTTGAAGCGAACTCCGCTCATTCCCGCGCAAGCGGGAATCCAGAGCGATAAATGATGCGCTTGGCATCATGGCCCCTGGGTCCCCGCTTTCGCGGGGACGAGCGGGCGTAGGGCGAGAGCAGCCTATGTGGCGCGCGAGTGTCCTGACCATC
>DATARB010000006.1:0-4819 GCA_036264375.1 Pseudolabrys sp. | reverse complement strand
CGATTGCAACAATCAGAGTGCCATTGAGCTTTCTCATGGTACGCCCCTATCTTTGCAGGCCTTTCTCCACAGCGTTCGATTGCGTCTTAGCAAGGTAGGCGCGGAATCGCGCGCCCAGCGTGAAGCGCTTCACAGAAGGGGCGTTTGTTAATCGGCGTGGTGTCCCGGTGCCGATCGGCACGCAAGATTATTGATCCACCTGGCGCGGTCGCAGCGCGGAATCGATATCGGTAGCGTGGCGCCAATCGGCACGTCCGCAGCCCACAAGCACGTCGCACACGTCTTTCTCCACAGGCGGCACTCCGACTGCGATATATGCTGCGATCTGCATTTGGAAGCGGCCCAGCGACCGGAATTCAGTCCCGCGATCAACGGCTACGAATGGGCGACCAGCACGCGGTCAGCCTCATGGCCGCCGTCGGCCGAATGCGAGTGGTAGCGTGGGCGGCAAGCTCCTCGCTACACATCCACGCTGGCGGAGAGGGCGTTGTCCTGGATGAACTGGCGGCGCGGCTCGACGAGATCGCCCATGAGCTGGTCGAACAGCACATTGGCCTCGTCCACTTCCTTGATCTTTACCTGCAGCAGCGAGCGCGCGTTGACGTCCAGCGTCGTCTCCCAGAGTTGCTCGGGGTTCATCTCCCCAAGGCCTTTGTAGCGCTGCATCGAGATGCCCTTGCGCCCGGCATTGGTGAGCGCCTCGAACAGGCCCACCGGCCCGTAGATCGGCGTCGTCTCGTCCTTGCGGCGAAGCATCGCCGGCGGGGTGGGGCGCGGGAAAATCTGCTGCAATGAGGGCGCGTATTCATCGAGCTTGCGCGCGTCGGCAGAGCCGATCAGCGCCTGGTCGATCGTGGCGGCTTCCTTGACGCCGCGCACGGTTCGCTCGAAATGGAAGCCTTCTTCGTTGAAGCTGCCGACCCAGCCGCGCTCGGTCTCGTCTTCCAGCGCGTCAAGCCGCCGCGCGATGTAGGTGGCGGCCTGCTCGGCGACCTGCGGATCCTGGATGACCTCGGGCCGCAACACGCCGGCGATCGCCGCCTGCTCGATGACTTTGCGGTTATAACGGCTGTGCAGCCCGTGCAGGGTGTTGCGGATCGCACGCGCGTCTTCCACCAGCCGGCGCAGGTCGGGGCCGGCGCGTTCCTCGCCGGAGGCGAGCCGCAGCACCGCTTCCTCGATGCCGGTTGCGATCAGATAATCCTCGAGCGCGCGTTCGTCTTTGAGATACTGTTCGGACTTGCCGCGGTTGACCTTATAGAGCGGCGGCTGGGCAATGTAGATGTGGCCGCGCCGGATCAATTCCTCCATCTGCCGGAAGAAGAAGGTCAAGAGCAGCGTGCGGATGTGGGAGCCGTCCACGTCCGCGTCCGTCATGATGATGATCTTGTGGTAGCGCAGCTTGTCCGGATTGAACTCGTCGCGGCCGATGCCGGTGCCGAGCGCGGTGATGAGCGTGCCGATTTCCTGGCTGCCCAGCATCTTGTCGAAGCGCGCGCGCTCAACGTTGAGGATCTTGCCGCGCAGCGGCAGCACGGCCTGGAATTCGCGATTGCGGCCCTGTTTGGCGGAGCCGCCGGCCGAGTCGCCCTCGACGATGAACAGTTCGGACTTGGCCGGATCGCGCTCCTGGCAGTCGGCGAGTTTGCCCGGCAGCGAGGACACGTCGAGCGCGCCCTTGCGGCGGGTCAGTTCGCGCGCCTTGCGCGCGGCTTCGCGTGCGGCGGCGGCTTCCACCACCTTGCCGACGATCACTTTCGCCTCTGAGGGGTGAATCTCGAACCAGCCCTGGAGCGCCTGGTTGACCACGTTCTCCACCACCGGCCGCACTTCCGAGGACACAAGCTTGTCCTTGGTCTGCGAGGAGAACTTCGGGTCTGGCACCTTCACCGACAGCACAGCGGTCAAGCCCTCGCGGACGTCGTCGCCGGTGAGCGCCACCTTCTCCTTGCGCGAGGTGCCGAGCGTGTCGGCATATTGCGTGATCTGACGCGTCATCGCGCCACGGAAGCCGGCGAGATGGGTGCCGCCGTCGCGCTGCGGGATGTTGTTGGTAAAGCAGAGGACGCTCTCATGATAGGCGTCGTTCCACCACATCGCGCATTCCACGGTGATGCCGTCGCGTTCCGCCTTGATCATGATCGGCGCGGGAATCAGCGGCGATTTGTTGCGGTCGAGGTATTTCACGAAAGCTTCGACGCCGCCCTCGTAACGCAGTTCCTCGCGCTTCTCGACCGCGTGGCGCATGTCGGACAGCACGATGGTGACGCCGGAATTCAGGAAGGCGAGCTCGCGCAGCCGGTGCTCGAGCGTGGCGAAGTCGAACTCCACCATGGTGAAGGTCGCCGGCGAAGGCAGGAACGTCACTTGCGTGCCGCGCTTGCCGTGCGCCTCGCCAATCTCTTTGAGCGGAGCCACCGCGTCGCCGTTGCGGAACTCCATGAAGTGCTCTTTGCCGTCGCGCCAGATATTGAGCTTCAGCCAGGTGGAGAGCGCGTTGACGACTGAGACGCCGACGCCGTGCAGGCCGCCGGAAACCTTGTAGGAGTTCTGGTCGAATTTTCCGCCGGCGTGCAGCTGGGTCATGATGACCTCCGCCGCGGAGATGCCTTCGCCGGCATGGATGCCGGTCGGGATGCCGCGCCCGTTGTCGCGCACAGTGCAGGAGCCGTCCGGATTGAGCGTGACGTTCACTTCGGTGGCGTGGCCGGCCAGTGCCTCGTCGATCGCGTTGTCGACGACCTCGTAGACCATGTGATGCAGGCCCGAACCGTCGTCGGTGTCGCCGATATACATGCCCGGACGCTTGCGCACGGCGTCGAGGCCCTTGAGGACCTTGATCGACTCGGCGCCATAGTCGGATTCGGATTGGATATTGCGGGCCGGTTCAGCCATTGGCGGCACCTTCGCAGCAGGCAGGGAGATGAGTCGGATTGACGAGTTTGTGTGACACGAAAAGGAGGTCTCGTACAGAGCAAAGTCGCCTACGGTAATATGTTGATAGACAAGGCGTTTTTCAAGGTTTTCAGGGCCCTCGAAGGGGCCTGATTCCGCACTCCGAAAAGGCACATTCGCCCGCTCCACTGAACCTGAGTTCCGTCATTGGAGATGGCCTCCCGCGACGCTATCGCGGGTGCCGGCAGAGCCATTCGGCTCGCTCGCGAAGGCATTCAGCAGATAGCAAGGTGAAGCCGTTCACTGTGAGGGCGAACCGGCCTTGCCTGTCACGATCACTTGGCCTCTAAGCAGGGTCGCAATCCGCCCGAGCCGAATTGTCTCCCCGATGCACTGGTTGAGTCGCCCTCCCGAAGTCCCGCACCGCTTGCGCGCTATCGTACGCGCGCGCGAATCGAGCATCATCGTTCTGGCCGCCTTCATCGGCCTGCTCGGCGGCCTAGTCGTCTCCGCCATGAGCGAGGCGGTCGGCCTCATGCACATGCTGTTCTTCGGGCTTGCCGACGGTGAGCGGCTATCGGGGCGCGCGTCGCTCGAGCCCTTCCACGCCTTCCTCGCGCCCTGTCTCGGCGGCTTGGCCTTCGGTCTGGTCACGGCCTACATCACGCGCAAACGCGGCACCGAGGTCGATCCGATCGAGGCGAATGCGCTGCACGGCGGGCGCATGTCGCTGCTGGGCAGCGTTATTGTCGCCCTGCAGACAGTCTGGTCGAGCGGCGTCGGCGCCTCGGTCGGTTTGGAAGCCGGCTACACGCAGCTCGTTAGCGGCATCGCCTCGTGGCTCGGACGATCGTTCCGGCTTCGCCGCGGCGATCTGCGCACGCTGGTCGGCTGCGGCGCAGCCGCGGCCATCGCCGGAGCTTTCGGCGCGCCTTTGGGCGGCGCCTTTTACGCGTTCGAACTTGTCATCGGCAGCTATTCGATTTCGAACCTGGCACCGGTCGGCGTGGCATCGCTGGTCGGCTATCTCACCGCGCAGGCTTTCGCGCCATTGCGGCTCGGCATCGAGGCCAATGCCGTGACGGATGTCGCCGTCCACGACGTGGTGATTGCCGCGGGCTTCGGCGTCATCGCGGCTATCTTCGGCATTGCCATGATGCGTGGCGTCGCCGCCTTCGAGCGCCTGTTCGTCCGGCTGCGCGTCTCGCCAGCCTTCCGGCCGGCCATCGGCGGTGCGCTGGTCGGCCTCCTGGCGATGATCTCGCCGCAGGTCATGTCGTCCGGCCATGGCGCGCTGCACCTTACCGGCATCTTCAAGCTGCCGCTGCAGGTGATCGGCCTGATCTTCGTGCTCAAGGCGCTTGCTTCGATCATCTCGCTCGGGTCGGGCTTCCGCGGCGGCTTGTTCTTCGCATCATTGTTGCTCGGCGCCCTCGGCGGACAGTTGTTCGCCAGCGGCGTGAACACGATACCCGGCATGCGGCTCGATCCCGACGCCTATGCCATCATCGGACTTTCCGCCCTGTCGGTGTCGGTGATCGGCGGGCCGTTGACCATGACCTTCATCGCGCTCGAAGCCACCGGCGATCTGTGGCTGACGACGGCGGTGTTGATCGCAGCCATCGTTTCGATGCAGATGACGCGCGAGTTCTTCGGCTATTCCTTCGCCACCTGGCGCTTCCATCTGCGCGGCGAGACCATCCGCAGCGCCGCCGACGTCGGCTGGATCCGCGATCTCACGGTCGGGCAGATGATGCGCTCGGATGTGCGCACGACGCCGGTCGAGACGCCGGTCTCCGCCTTCCGCGAAGCCTTTCCGCTCGGATCCACAAACCAAGTCATCGCCGTCGATGAAGACGGCCGATATGCCGGCATGGTGCTCGTTGCGGAAGCGCACGCCGGCGAACTTCCCACGTCGGAGTCG
>DATARB010000368.1:0-3221 GCA_036264375.1 Pseudolabrys sp. | reverse complement strand
ACGCAGATCGTGCGCGATGTCCGTCGAGACCTGGCGCAGACCCTCGACCAGCTTTTCGATGCGCTCCAGCATCCGGTTTAGATTGCCAGCGAGCCGGTCGAATTCGTCGCCTGCGCCGCCTCTGCCGCCGACCGGCAACCTTCCGCTCAGATCACCAGCCATGATGCGCTCGCTCGCGCGGTTGATCACCTCGATGCGGTGCGCCACGCGCCAAACCATGATGCCGCCGCCGACCAAGGCCAGCAGCAGCGTCGCAGCCGCGCCCCAGCCAAAGGCGCGAACGATGAGTTCACGCAACTCATCGAGCGCGTAGGCGTCCTGCGCGACCAGCAACAGCCCGCCGCTCTGGAGAGGCTGCCCCAAGGCCCGAAAAACGGGAGGTTCGCGATCAGGGGCTCCGGCCTCGGCCGGGAGCTCGACTTCTTGATATCCTGCCCGCCAATCGGTTCTTGGCGGAAGATTCCCGGCAAGCGTCGTGCCGGCAGCGTCCCGCACCAGATACCGGAACTCGCCGTGCGAGCGCCGCACCGCGTCTGCAACCGCCGCGGCAAGCTCCTGTTCGGTCGTCCGGCCTCGCGCTACGAGCGTGTCGCGCTCCCGCGCGAGATCCTGGTCGATCCGGTCGCTCAACGCCGTGGTCGAAGCCCAGTAAATCAGGCCAAACAGCACCGCGACCGAAACGCCAAACAGCCCGACATAGAGCAGGGCGAGCCGGGCGCTCGTCGTCCGGAGGAGTTCAGGCCATCGGCGCGACATCACGCAGCCGATAGCCGGCACCCCGCACGGTTTCAATGACGGTCTGCTCGTTTTCGCCAAAGCCGAGCTTGCCGCGCAGCCGGCTGATATGGGTCTCGACGACGGTGGTGCGCGGATCGAAATGAAAATCCCAGACGTGCTCCAGCAGCATGGTCCGGGTGACGACCTGTCCTGGATGCCGCATCAGATACTCGAGGAGACGAAATTCACGCGCCTGCAGCTCGATTTGCCTGACGCCGTGCCGACACGTGCGGCGCAGAAGATCGAGTTCGAGATCGCCGACCCGCAACACCGTGCTTTCGGGCGTCAGAGCCGGACGCCGCGCCAAGGCATTAACCCGCGCGGCCAGTTCGGCAAACGCAAACGGCTTGATGAGGTAATCGTCGCCGCCGGCGTCGAGGCCCTCGACGCGATCGCCAACGCCGTCGACCGCCGTCAAAAACAGCACCGGCGTCTTGATGTCCGCGGCGCGGACGGCCTTGACCAACGCCAAGCCGTCGAGGCCCGGCAGCAGCCGGTCCAGGATCATGACGTCGTACCCCCGGCCTGCCGCCAGAAACAGCCCGTCGCGACCATCGACGGCGCGGTCGATAACGTGGCCTTCGCGCCCCAGCCCGTCGGCGATGTAGTCCGCGGTTTCCGCGTCGTCCTCGACCAGAAGGATCTTCATCGCCGCTCTGCGAATGTCAGGGCTTCGGGCTGTTGCCGTCGATCGTCGTCAGCAGGTCCGCCAGGGCTTGCTTGCAGGCAGCAGACTCGGGCTTGCCGGCGCGCAGCGCATCCAGCGCCCGGTCGATCGCCTTATCGACAACATGCCATTCCGCCGGCGAGCGCGGCTTCAGCGAAGCTTCCGCGTCGTCCCAGGTCACCTCGAGATCCTTGATCCGTGCTTTCGCGCCGGCCAGGTCGCCTTTGTCGACGAGGGATGCGGTGTCGACCACGATCGCGCGATAAGAGGAAAGATCGCCCAGCTTTGAGGGTGCAGCCTCGGCCGGCGTGACGATCCGGCTTGCTGCGGGCAAGGGGGAGGCGCCGAATATAGCGATGGCCGCAACCGCCGCGACAATCCGAATGCCTTTCAGTACATCTCTCATCGGCTTCCTTCCTCCTTCATGGTAACGCCAAAAGCTTTCATTTCGCCGGCCGGCGATCGCCCCAGGAACGTGCCGTCATGCTTCCTCGATCGCCTTGGCCGCGGTCTTCGGTCCGATACTGAGAAAAGCCACGAGGGTCGCGATGACGACGAGAAAAGCGACGCTCGTGTGAATGGTCCCGAAGCCCAACCCGCCATTCGGCTGCGATTGAGACAGCAGATCGCCGAGCGACGCGCCGAGCGGACGCGTCAGGATGTAGGCGATCCAGAAGGTCAATACCGCGTTGGCGCCGAGATAGTAAGCGGCGGTGACCGCCGCTATGAGCGCGCCAAACGCCAGCACGCCGAGATTGAAGCCCATCATCAAGGCTTCGGTCGCCAAATCGCCCGCTGCCGTGCCGAGCGCGAACGTGAACAGGATCGCAGCCCAATAGAACAGCTCGCGCCGCGTCGTGACGATCGTGTGGATCGAAAGCGTCCGTTCGATGGCGTACCAGATCGCAAACACGGCACCGAGGATCACCGTGAAAACGGCGGTGCTGAGGTACAGGCTGATGTCCAGCTTGTCGGTCAAAAAGTCGGTGATCTGCGTCCCGACGACGCTGACGAGGACGACCGTCACCCAGTATCGCCATGGCACATATTGCCGGGCGCGCAACTGCAACAGCAGCGCCACCACGAGGAGCGTAAGCATGACCCCGTCCGTGACGAGCGTGCCGAGACCGACATGCACGGCAAGGTAATCCGCGCCCGTCTCCCCGACGGTCGTCGACATGACTTTGATGATCCAGAAGACAAGAGTGACTTCCGGCACTTTGTTCAGCATGCGGCGGATGTTTGGCGCGGCGCGAGGCACGGCTGATCCAGTCCAGGGTGTTGTTTGCGGCGGTTTGGCGCCGGTGTAGCGCCGTCACTGCGGACTCTTGCCCTCGACGATGTTCTCGAGCAGCGCGCCGGTCTTGGCATCGACACCGACCTCGTACACGTCGGGACCGTGCTTGATCTCAAAGGTGTACCGCAGGCCGCTGCCGCCTTCCTCGGTTTCGAGTTCCTCGTCGGCGATTTCGCCGGGCACCGCCCTGAGCGCGATCGCGCGCGCCTGAGCGACGTTGACCTGAGCGCCGGACGCCAGCTCTTCCCCCGCATAGGCCAAGGCGGCAAGCGGCAGCGCGGCCAAGACCGCGCAAAAAGCCGCACCGCGAACCACACGGAAAGCACCGTTCATCATCCGTCTCCCCTGCAACGACCGCACCCGACCGGCGTCATTCTGTGCGCAGCGAGTTGTCGTGCTCGTGTCTGCCAGCTTAATTCTTGGTAATGTTCAGCAACTGCGCTTTGTGGCCGTCTACTTCGGCCCGCTGCTATCTTCCAG
>DATARB010000323.1:0-14185 GCA_036264375.1 Pseudolabrys sp. | reverse complement strand
GTGGCCGCGATCGCCTCGATGTCGTCTATCGCCGACTGATCTTCGATCAACGGCAGGACCAGCACCTCTCGATTGGCCTTTTGCGCGTAGGCTGACCAGTCGTCCGGCCAGTAGCCCGTCGCGCGCACGATGGGACAGGCGCCCCGCTCGCCCTCGGGCGCGTAACGCGCGGCGCGCACCAGGGCCTCCGACGATTGCCGCGTGCCGTGCGGGATCACGATCCCCGCCACATCGAGATTGAGCACGCGCTTGATGAGGCCGGGATCGACCTCCGGCACCCGCACCAGCGGCGCGATGCCGGCCGCGTCCGCCGCCCGGATGAGATGGGCCAGGCGGTCCATGTCCATCGGGCAGTGCTCCATGTCGATGATGACGAAATCGATGCCCGCCCGGGCCAGGATCTCGATCACCATGGGCGCGCCGATGAAGTCGATCATCCCGGTCAGGGTGTCGCCCCGAACGAAGCGCTCGCGCAGACTCGTGGGGTTCTTCAAGGGTGCTCCTCTGGACCGGCGATCACTCGGCCTTCATGTGTGCGGCTTTGACGACCTTGGCCCACTTCTCTGTCTCTTCTGCAATCAGCTTACCAAATTCTGCGGCTGTCATCGGCATCGGCTCGACGCCGAGGTTCACCAGCTTCGCTTTGACGGCGGGATCGGTCACGCCCGCGGTGATCGTCTTGTTGAGCTTGTCGACGACGTCGGCGGGCGTATTCTTCGGCGCGCCGATGCCGAAATAGCCGGTCGCGTCGTAGCCGGAGACGAACTCGCCGATGCTCGGGACATCCGGCAGCGCATTTGAGCGCTTGGCGGTGGTCACGCCCAGCGCGCGCAACTGCCCGGCCCGGATCTGCGCGACCGTCGTCGGGATCGGACTGAACACGACCTGCACCTGGCCGCTGAGCAGATCGGGCACGTAGCTCCCCTTGTAGGGAACGTGGACCATATCGACGCCAGCCATCATCTTGAACAGTTCGCCGAAAGCGTGCGGCGGCGTGCCGATGCCGGCGGAGCCCATGTTGATCTTGCCCGGGTTCGCCTTCGCGTAGGCGATGAACTCCGGGATCGTTTTCGCCGGCACCGACGGATTGACCGCCATGACATAGGCGCCGCCACCGATGAGCGCGACCGGCGCGATGTCTCGGACAAAATTGAAACTGAGGTCCGGATAGAGCGACACGTTGATCGTGTTCGCGGTCACGACTTCCATCAGGATCGTGTACCCGTCCGCCGGCGCCTTCACGACGGTCTCGGTGCCGATATTGCCGCCGGCGCCCGGCCTGTTGTCGATGAGGAACGATTGTCCGAGCCGTTCCGCCAGTGATTGCGCAACGATGCGCGCGAGGCTGTCGGCTGCCTGGCCGGCGGGAAACCCGACGACCATGCGCACCGGCCGGGCCGGATAGGCTTCCGCCCAGGCACCGCGAGCGAAGACGGGGAGCGTCGCGGCGCCCGCCGCGAGATGCAGGAATTGCCGGCGTAGAATCTTCAAGATGTGTTCCTCCGCTGCCGACGCGAATTAAGTTCGCGTTCGTTTTGTGACTTATTGCCCGTTTACGGCCTCGCAGCCGAACTGACAACCCGTCGCTTTTGCCGAGGAAGCTGATGCAGAATTTCTCTATCCAGGCCGTCGCCCCAGCGACAGCCACACGCCGCCGCCGATCGGTGCGAGTCCTGAGACGCGGCCGAGAAGGCGCGCATTGGAAATGAGCAGGAAGGCGGAGAAGAGTTGGAGATTCATCGTGGAAGTCCTCAGCCTCGCCGCAAACTCTCTTCACCTCTCCCCTGGGGGGAGAGGTCGACGCGCGTAGCGCGTCGGGTGAGGGGGAGGCTGCAAATCGAGAGTCACCTGCCCCCTCACCCGGCTCGCTTTGCTCGCCACCCTCTCCCCCAAGGGGAGAGGGTTAAGCCGTGCTCGTGACTCGCGCGGCGCGCTAACCTACTCCCCCTCTTCCTCACTCAGCCTTTCCACCGACACCACGTGCTCGTCGTCCGCCGTGTTGAGCACAATGACGCCCTGCGTCGGGCGGCCGGCGATGCGGATGCCGGCGACGGTGGTGCGGATCAGCTTGCCGGCGTCGGTGACGAGCATGATCTGATCGCCCTCCTCGACCGGGAACGCGCCGACGATGCGGCCGGTCTTCTGCGTCAGCGACATCGCCACGATGCCTTTGCCGCCGCGTCCGGTGGTGCGGTATTCGAACGACGACGAGCGCTTGCCGAAGCCGCGCTCCGACAGCGTGAGCACGAACTGCTCCGCCGCCGACAGCTCGACGTAACGCTGTTCGCCGAGCTCGATATTGGCCGCGTCGGCGTGCCCGTTGTCGCCGTTCTCCTGGACCTCCTCGGCCTCCGGCGCCGCCCCCGCATCGACCTCGGCGCCGCTGCCGCGCCGCACCGCGCTGGCGCGCTTCAAGTAAGCGGCGCGCTCGTCCGCCGTCACCTCGACATGGCGCAGGATCGACAGCGAGATCACGCGATCTTCCTTGTCGAGCCCGATGCCGCGCACGCCCATCGATGTGCGGCCGGTGAACACGCGCACCTCCGGCACAGCGAAGCGGATGCACTGCCCGCCCGCTGTGGTAAGCAGCACGTCGTCCTTTTCGGTGCAGATCTGCACGTCGACGATCCCCTCGCCCTCGGCGAGCTTCATGGCGATGATGCCGGAGCGCCGCACGTCGACGAAGTCCGAGAGCTTGTTGCGCCGGACCGTGCCCTTGGTGGTGGCGAACATCACGTCGAGATTGGCCCAGCTCGACTCGTCCTCGGGCAGCGGCATGATGGTGGTGATGGTCTCGCCCGGATCGAGCGGCAGGATGTTGATCAGCGCCTTGCCGCGCGCCTGCGGCGCCGCCAGCGGCAGCCGCCAGACCTTCGACTTGTAGACCTGGCCGGCCGACGAGAAGAACAGCACCGGCGTATGCGTGTTGGCGACGAACAGCCGCGACACGAAATCCTCGTCGCGCGTCTGCATGCCGGAGCGGCCCTTGCCGCCGCGCCGCTGCGACCGATAGGTCGAAAGCGGCACGCGCTTGATGTAGCCGAGATGGGACACGGTGATGACCATGTCCTCGCGCTGGATCAGATCCTCGTCCTCGACCTCGGCTTCTTCCCCGGCAATCTCGGTGCGGCGCGGCGTGGCGAATTCCGCCCGCACCGCCGCCAGCTCTTCCTTGATGATGCCTTGGATGCGCGCGCGCGAGCGCAGGATCTCCAGGTAATCGGCGATCTCGGCGGCGAGCTTGTCCAACTCGGCCTTGATCTCGTCGCGACCGAGGGCTGTGAGGCGCTGCAGCCGCAGATCGAGGATCGCCTGCGCCTGCTCGGCCGAGAGCCGCGTGTTGCCCTCGTCCGACACGGTATGCCGCGGATCGTCGATCAGCAGCACCATGTTGATCATGTCTTTGGCCGGCCAGTCGCGCGCCATCAAGGCCTCGCGGGCCTCCTTGGCGTCGCGCGAGGCGCGGATCAGCTTGATCACCTCGTCGATATTGGCGACCGCGATGGCGAGACCGACCAAGATGTGCGCGCGATCGCGCGCCTTGGTGAGCAGGAACTTGGTGCGCCGCGACACCACCTCTTCGCGGAAGGCGATGAAGGCGGTGAGCATGTCGCGCAGCGTCATCACCAGCGGGCGGCCGCCGTCGAGCGCCACCATGTTGGCGCCGAAGCTCGTCTGCAGCGGCGTGAAGCGGTAGAGCTGGTTGAGCACCACGTCGCGCTCGGCGTCGCGCTTGAGCTCGATCACCACGCGATAGCCGTCGCGGTCGGACTCGTCGCGCAGGTCGGCGATGCCGTCGATCTTCTTGTCGCGCACCAGTTCGGCGATGCGCTCGACCATGGTGGCCTTGTTCACCTGGTAGGGAATTTCGGAAACGATGATCGCCTCGCGCTCCTTGCGGATGGTCTCGAAGGCGACCTTGCCGCGCATCACGATCGAGCCGCGGCCGGTGTGATAGGCGCTGCGGATGCCGGCCTTGCCGAGAATGATGCCGCCGGTGGGGAAGTCCGGGCCCGGCACGATGTTGATGAGATCGTCGATGCTGATGGCCGGATCGTCGATCAGCGCCATGCAGGCGTCGATCACTTCGCCCAGATTGTGCGGCGGGATGTTCGTCGCCATGCCGACGGCGATGCCGCCGGCGCCATTGACGAGCAGATTGGGGAAGCGCGCCGGCAGGACGACCGGCTCTTTCTCGTTGCCGTCGTAGTTCGCCTGGAAGTCGACCGTGTCCTTGTCGATGTCCTCGAGCAGCGCCATCGCCGACGTATCGAGCCGGCATTCGGTGTAACGCATGGCCGCCGCCGGGTCGCCGTCGACCGAGCCGAAATTGCCCTGCCCGTCGATGAGCGGCAGGCGCATGGAAAACCCTTGCGCCATGCGCACCAGCGCGTCGTAAATCGCGCTGTCGCCGTGCGGGTGATACTTACCCATCACGTCGCCGACGACGCGCGCCGATTTGACGTATTTTTTGTCGGGCGTATGGCCCTGCTCGTACATCGAATAGAGGATGCGCCGGTGCACGGGCTTGAGGCCGTCGCGCACGTCGGGCAGCGCGCGCGACACGATCACGCTCATGGCGTAATCGAGATACGAACGCTTCATCTCATCGGTGATGGAGACGGGGCGCATGTCCGAGGGACTTCCGTCCCCCGATCTCGGAGTTTCAGTGTCTGCCAAGAAATGTTCCTAAGCGGCTCGATATGACCGTTTTTTGTAACCGATTCATACGCGCTTCGCTACCCCAAAGGGCGCCCGTAGCGGCCTTATTTCGGTCGTTTTATCAAAGGCTTATGGCACCATTCCGGCCGCCCTTGCACGGGCGTGGCAAACACCGCATTTTGCAGCCTCAAACGGCCCTGCGCAGGAGCAGCGTCAACGCCATCATGCCGATCGAATACCTCGTCTCCGCCTTCGTCACGCTGCTCGTCGTGGTCGATCCGGTCGGTCTGGTGCCCTCGTTTATCGGCGTCACCGAAGGTTTGCCGCATCAAGCACGGCGCAGCGTGGCCCTGCGCGCCTCGGTGATCGCCGCCTGCATCCTCGCCGGCAGCGCGCTGATCGGCGACTGGCTCTTGCGCACGCTGTCGATCACCCTCCCCGCCTTCCGCATTGCCGGCGGCCTGCTGCTGTTTTCGATCGCGTCCCAAATGGTGTTCGGCGTCCGCACCGAGCAGCAGGCGAAAGAGGCGGAAGAGGCGTGCGAGGAGCGCGTGCGCAATATCGCCGCGTTCCCGCTGGCGATCCCGCTGATGGCCGGGCCTGGCGCCATCACCGCCACGGTGCTCCTCGCCGGCCGCAGCGGCAACGATCCCATGCTGCTTACCCTTCTGCTCGCCGTTGTCCTAAGCGTCCTGACGCTCTGCTTCATTGCATTCGCCATCGCCGGCCGCATCGAGAAAGTGCTCGGCCAAACCGGCAACACGGTGGTCTCGCGGCTGCTCGGCGTGATGCTGGCGGCGCTGGCGGTGCAATACGTCATCGACGGCACGCGCATCGCCCTTTCAAGCTGAGGGAACCCGGGCGCGCTGGCACCCGTTGAACCGCAGTTGCCGCGGACCGGCGGGGAGACCGCCATGAAGCTCTTGCAGTTTCTCGCGCTCGTCCTCACCGCGCTGGCGCTCGTGCCTGCCGGCGCGCACCTGCTCGAGCTGCCGAACAAGATCGATCTATCCGAGAGCGACTATTTCGCCGTGCAGGGCCTTTATCGCGGCTGGGCCATGATGGGCATCGTGCTGATCGGCACCGCGCTGGCCAATCTCGTCCACGCCGTCTTCCTGCGCGGCCAGGGTTTGTCCTTCAAGTGCGCCCTGATCGCCTTCCTCTGCATCGCCGTGACGCCGGTGATCTTCTTCGCCTTCATCTTCCCGGCCAATCAGGCGAGCCACGACTGGACCCAGGTGCCGGCCAATTGGCAGCAACTGCGCTTCGAATGGGAAATCGCGCACGCGGTCAACGCCGTGCTCACCTTCGCCGGCTTCTGCGCCTTGACGATCTCGGTGCTGCTGACGCGCGACTGAGGTCCGCTCTTTGGCCGCACGCGGAAACAACCCACAAACAAAAAGCCCCGGCCGGCGGCCGGAGCTTTTGTCGCACAGGGAGACTGCGCGGATTTTCAGTTTCCGCCACTCACCGATACACGGGGTAGTCGGAGTCCTCGCGCTGGAGGTAGCTCGGCCCCTCGGACGAACTCCAATGCTGGTTGCGCGCGGACCCGCCGGGGGCATACGCGTAGGGACCGGGACCTCCGGAACGGGAGCCTTGTTCAGCGAGGCCTTCGCTGTCGTAACGCTGGCCGCCATAGAGCGAGTTGAGCGCCGGATTGACATTGCCGGTCCCGAAGTCGGGATCGTACGACTGAGCCAAAGCAGGTGTCGCGAGCATTGCGACGAAAGCCGTACCAATGAGAAGTGTCTTCATGGCGGGTGCCCTTTATTGACAGATCCACCGGCGCTTCCGCCGGGCAACGTCGCCCATCAGAAAAAATGGGACCGGCGGTGGTGCCATGCTTGCTCGAAATTGCTATTTTGTTTGTGTACTTGCAAAATTCGCAGATGGCAGGCCGCCTTATTCCTGATGAGCCGGCGCGAACCTGCTCGAATGAACGAACAAGATCGAGCTGTCGGGTGATTACTTCAATCCGACCGTCCGCAGCTTCTGCACATCGACAAACTCGGTGCTGCTGACGCGGGAGTAAATCTATTGCACTCATTTCCAGCACTGCCGCTGCCGTGGCGAAGAGACGCTTCACAGTCTGGCGCGCAACGCGCATTTTTCGCCGCGCGTAAAAAACGCGCTATGGAAAAGCCCCGGCCGGCGGCCGGGGCTTTTGTCACGCAGGGAGACTGCGCGTACTTTCAGTTTCCGCTTACCGATACACGGGGTAGTCGGAGTCTTCGCGCTGGTTGTAGCTCTGCCCCTCGGGCGAACCCCACTGCTGGCTGGCCGCGGACCCGCCGGGGGCGTACGCGTAGGGACCGGCACCTCTGGAAAGGGAGCCCTGTTCGGCGAGGCCTTCACTGTCGTAACGCTGGCCGCCATAGAGCGAGTTGACGGCCGGATTCACATTGCCGGTTCCGGAGTCGGGATCGAACGACTGAGCCAAAGCAGGCGTCGCGAGCATTGCGACGAATGCGGTACCAATGAGAAGTTTCTTCATAGAGTGTGCCCTTTATTGACTGAATTGACTGATCTTGCGGCGATGTGCCGCCGGGCGACGTCGCCCACCGCCGAAATGGGACGGGCGGTCGGGCCGTGCTTGTTCGGAATTGCTGGTTTGATTGTGCTGTTGCGAAATTCGCGGCGGAGCACGTTTATGGTTCGCCGTTACAGTTTGCGCTGAGGGCCGTTGATCACCGTCCGGTCACGCCGGCGTGTTTGTCCCCGAGTGCTGGTGACGCGCGCGTGAATGAGCGGAACCAATAGCAACGTCAACGGAAGAGTCGGCCACCCTACGCGGTCTTCGCCCGGACGGCTTTGAAGCCTTCGACAAAGCGCGCCAGCGTGTCGGAGGTCACGCCACGCGGCAGCGTCGCCTCGATGAGCGAGAACATGCCGCGGCGGTTCAGCGCCTCCTCGAGCGCATTGATCAACGCCGCGTGCGTCGTCACCCGTTCGCCATGGCCGCCGATCGACTTGGCGATGTCGGCGAAGCGCCCCGGGCGCTCATTTTAATGAGCCCGCGCGGGTGCGGGGATTTGCGCACGCTGTTGAGCGCCGCGCGGAAACCATTTTTGGCGGAGCGATTTCGCCAAGGCGCCCGTACGGCTCAGCAATTGTTTTCGGTACCAGGATATCCCTGCTCCCAACCGCCAACTCCCGAACCGACGCACCGCATGCTGTAGAGTTTGCCCTCATGCTTATAGATCAACGCGCCGAGAGAGATGTCGTTCGCGCCCTTCGCGAGCGCAGCGTCATGGCTCGCGTCCGAAACCTTGGTATTCGATTTGTGCACGGTCCCATTCGGCCTGACGAGGATCGCCTCGCCCTCACCAAGAGGAGGCGTGCCTTCCTCCGCGAAGACGGCCGGTGCGATAGCTCCAGTGACAGCGATTGCTAAGAGCGTAATCCTGTTCATGTCGACTCCCCTCTAGGTTTTCTCTCCACGGAACGGCCCAAACGTTTCTTGACGATTGGATCGTTCGCCTGCGCCAAGTTGCCGATCCATGGCGGCTTGGTCCCGGAGATAATCAGGCCAATCTATGCCGCACAGTCCCAAGGCGTTGGGCGTCGTGACACACGGCCAACGCGGGCCTCGGCCGCCCAATGCACGAGATTAACAGACCGGCCGGTTCAAGGAGTGAAAATTGAATTATGGCCAATGCCACCGAGACAAATGGCAAAGGGGATGCGGGCTTAAGTGCTTGCATCCCCTTTGAAAGCGACCTTCCCGTTTACAATACGAAGAGGCCGGACTCTAGAACGGGATCTCGTCGTCCATGTCGTCGCGGCGGCCGCCGCCACCGCCGGCGCCACCGCCTGCACCGGCCATGGCCGGACGCCGCGCCGCGGTCGGACCCGGCGAGCCGAAGTCGCCGGCGCTGTCACTGGCGCCAGCGCCCGCACCGCCACGGCCGTCAAGCATCGTGAGCGTGGAATTGAAGCCCTGCAGCACGATCTCGGTCGAGTAGCGGTCCTGTCCGTCTTTGTCCTGCCATTTGCGCGTCTGCAGCGCGCCTTCCAGGTAAACCTTCGCGCCCTTCTTCAGGTACTGCTCGGCCACCTTGGCGAGCCCTTCGCTGAAGATGACGACGCGGTGCCACTCGGTCTTTTCCTTGCGCTCGCCGGTGGCCTTATCGCGCCAGGTCTCCGAGGTCGCGATCCGCAAATTCACGATCGGCCGGCCGTCCTGCGTGCGGCGAACCTCCGGATCGGCCCCCAGATTGCCGACCAGGATCACTTTGTTGACGCTACCCGCCATGATGCTCTCCACAACGCGACATCGGCCTTTAAGTCCGCCCTCGGGCGTGACGGCCGGTCGCCGGTTATGGGGCCGCCCGCGCTGCGCGGCCCCCAAAATTAACTTTTCACCCTAGACCTCGCCGGTCGGGCGGCAAGCCGGTTTGCCTCTAATCCACAGAGGCTTCTGCGGCTCCCGCATGTTGTAACGCGTTCCGCGGCCGCCGTCATGTTCTTTTTTTGTTCTTGGTTGCGTTAACCATTTACACACCTGATTCGATTGAGGAAATACATTTTTCTGTTGCGCAATAGTCACAGCGCGAATCATCCACAACTTATATGGTCCCGGCACCAGTATGAGTTGCAATGCGGCCAAAGATCATCAGGAGGTCACATGATCAAACGTCTCATGCTTGGAATAAGCGCGGTCCTGTTCGCCGCCGCGATGGCGGCACCATCGTCCGCCGCGGACCTGCGCGCGCCCGTTTATAAGTCACCCCCCGCGGTCCTTGTCGCTCCGTTCAGCTGGAGCGGCTTCTACGTCGGCGCCAATGCCGGTTACGCCTGGGGCAAAGCGGACCTGTCGAGCCCGGCGGGCAGCTTCACCACCGACACCCAGCACGGCTACCTGGCCGGTATCACGCTGGGCTACAACCTGCAGACCGGCGTCTGGGTCTGGGGCTTCGAAGGCGACGTCGACTACGCCTGGATCAAAGGCAATGCCGTCAATACCGTCGGGACCGGCTGCGCCGGCGGCGGCGGGTGCGATATCAAGAACACCTTCTTCGCCACCGCCCGCGGCCGTATCGGCTACGCCTGGGATCGCTTCATGCCCTTCATCACCGGCGGCGCCGCCTTCGCCAATGCGAAGATCAGCTCGCCGGCGGGCACCAGCGATACCAAAACCAATGTCGGCTGGACGGTCGGCGCGGGCCTGGAATACGCCTTCACGCCCAACTGGTCGGTCAAAGGCGAATACCTTTATGCCGATCTCGGCAACGGCTCGTGCGACGCCACCGTCTGCGGCGTCGAGGTCGACTACAAGATCAAGACCAGCATCGTCCGCGCCGGCGTGAACTACCGGTTCTGATCCGCGCATGATCCCGAAAAAGCCTGTCCCCGACTTGATCGGGGATGGATACCGGTTTTCGGACAAGATCGTGCGCTGAAAAACGCTTGCGGTGCCGCGCGGCGCGGCGTCGCGACGATCCAACGCAATGGGGCCGGCCTCGCGCCGGCCCTTTTTTGCTTACGTTTGTTTCTGGCTCGGAGCGAGTTCAGTATCAGCCCGTCACCCTGAGGTGCGAAGGCGGAGCGTTCGCCGCGAAGGGTGACAGCCCGTGCCCGTCATCCTTCGAGGCTCGGCAGCTTCGCTGCCTCGCGCCTCAGGATGACGGATTGAGGTTTGCGCAACACAGAAGCAGCCACGCCGATGTGGGACCGCTGGAAACACTGGGCACGCACGATCAGGCGTGACGCGCACGCGCTGATTCTCGCGGCGCGCGATCCGCGCGTTCCCTGGTACGCCAAGGCGCTCGCCATCGCGGTCGCGGCCTACGCCCTGTCGCCGATCGATCTCATTCCCGACTTTGTGCCCGTGGTCGGCTATCTGGACGATCTGATCATCGTCCCGGCCGGCATCGCGCTGGTCGTCCGGCTGATCCCGCCGGCGATCATGGCCGAGCACCGGGCCCTGGCGACGGCCGCCCAGGACCGTCCGGTGAGCCGCGCGGCGGCGGCGGTGATCGTCGGGCTATGGGCCTTGGCACTCGCGGCGACCGCCTGGATGATCCGCTATGCTATAGTCGTCCGCGAATAAGCCCGACGGTATCCAATATCAGACCTGGGGACACGACGATGAGCATCGGCAGCACGCTTTCGCTTCCCGAACTGGAAGATCGCATCGCCATTGTGCGGGACAATATCCGGCAGCTTATCGAACAAGCCGCAGCCAATTCGGGCGCCGGCGATGAAGACCGCAATTCGGCGCGGATCGCCCAGCAGACGGACGAGCTCGAAAACCTGATCAAGCAACGCGACGCGCTGCAGAAGAGATAGCGCGCGCCGCCGAGGGCGCCCTACCCCGCGCCGAGCGCGACCGCGACGTTATAGGTGATCAGCGACGCGACATAAGCCAGCGCGAGCATGTAGGCGAAGGTGATCGCCATCCACTTCCAGCTTCCGGTCTCGCGCTTGATCACCGCCAGCGTCGAGGCGCACTGCGGCGCGAAGACGTACCAGGCGAGCATCGCCAGCGCTGTCGCCAGCGTCCACTTGTTCGCCAGCACCTGCCCGATCTGCTCGGCCGCTTCCTTGCCGCCCTCGATCGAATAGACCGTGCCGAGCGCCGCCACCGCGACTTCACGCGCCGCCATGCCGGGGATCAGCGCCACGCTGATCTGCCAGTTGAAGCCGACCGGCGCCAGGAGCGGCTGGATCAGATGGCCGAGCCAGGCGGCGATGCTGAAGTCGATCGCCGGCTCGGTGGCGCCCGCCGGCGGACGCGGGAACGAGGCGAGGAACCAGATCAGCACCATCATCGAGAAGATCGTGGTGCCGGCGCGATGCAGGAACATCTTGCACCGGGTGTAGAGACCCATCAGCACGCTGCGCGGCCGCGGCAGCTTGTAATCCGGCAGTTCCAGCATGAAGGGCGGCGTCGGGGTGTCACGCCAGAAGAAGAACTTCGCGATGAACGACACGCCGAGCGCACTGAGGATGCCGGCGGTATAGAGCCCGAACATCACCAGGCCTTGCAGGCTGAACCAGCCCCACACGTCCTTGTTCGGGATGAAGGCGGAGATGATCAGCGTATAGACCGGAATGCGCGCCGAGCAGGTCATCAGCGGCGCCACCATGATCGTGGTGAGCCGGTCGCGCGGATTGTCGATCACCCGCGTCGCCATGATGCCGGGAATGGCGCAGGCGAAGCTCGACAGCAGCGGGATGAAGGCGCGGCCGTGCAGCCCGGCCCCGCCCATGATGCGGTCCATCAGGAAGGCCGCCCGCGCCATATACCCTAAGTCTTCCAGCAGCAGGATGAACAGGAACAGGATCAGGATCTGCGGCAGGAACACGATGACGCTGCCGACTCCGTTGATGACGCCATCCTTGAGGAAGCTTTGCAGCAGGCCGTCCGGCACCCATTGCTGCACCAGGCCGCCGAGCCCGTCGAAGCCGCCCTGGATGAAATCCATCACCGGCTGCGCCCAGGTGAACACCGCCTGAAACATCACGAACAGGATCGCCAGCAGGATGACGAGGCCGATGACCGGATGCAGCAGCACGGCATCGAGCCGCGTCGTCAGCGTGTCGGGCTTGGCCGGCAGCTTGACGACGGCCTTGATGATGCGGTCGGCCTCGCGCTGCGCGGCGCGCAATTCGCCGGTGGTCGGCGTCTTCCAGCCGGTGGCGCCGGTGCCGGGCAGTTCGGCCGCCGCCAGATCGTCGAGACGGCGCAGCAGGTCGTCGGTGCCGCCGCGCCGCACCGCCGCCGCGGTGATCACCGGCACGCCGAGTTCGGCCGACATCGCGTCCAGGTCAATTTCCACCCCGCGCCGCTTGGCGATGTCGATCATGTTGAGCACGAGCAGCAGCGGCCGCCCCACGCTCTTGAGCTCGAGCACCAGCCGCAATGCGAGGCGCAAGTTTGTGGCGTCGGCGACGCAGAGCAAGAGGTCCGGCGGCGTCTCGCTGGCCAGTCGGCCGAGCACGGCGTCGCGCGTCACCTCTTCGTCCGGGCTGCGCGCGCGCAATGAGTAGGTGCCGGGGAGATCGACCAGGCTGACGCTGTGCCCCGAGGGTGTCCGCAGCGCGCCGCTTTTGCGCTCGACGGTGACGCCCGGATAATTGGCGACTTTCTGCCGGCTGCCGGTCAACGCATTGAACAGCGCGGTCTTGCCGCTGTTCGGCGTCCCGATCAGGGCGAAACGTCGGATGCCCGCCTCGGCCATCACCGTCATGAGCACATCCGATCAGATTACGAGGATCGCCATCGCCTCGCGGCGCCGCAGCGCCACGGTCGCGTTATTGATGCGCACCGCGATCGGGTCGCGTCCGAAAGCCCCTTCATGCAGGATTTCGATCGTCGCGCCTTCGGTGAAACCAAGCTCGATCAGCCGCCGCTCCAGTTCGCCTTCCGGCAGATCGGAGCTTCCGTCAGCCACGCAGATCGCATTGATACGGCCGGTAAAGCCGCGCGGCGCGTGCCCCAGCGGGGCCGCAGAGCCGTTATGGCCGTTGGTCGTGTGACCGTCGGCCATGAGACCATCGCTTAGGTGACCGGTGTAGGCCATGACGTCGATTTTCCACGTGCGCTGTTATTGTCCTGTTATGTGGGCGGCCTATGTTCCCCGTCAAGATAAAAACAAGTAATTTCAATACCTTAGAATGACTACAAACAAGGTCTGCCACGGTGTGAAAGCCCTGTGAGTTCCGCGGGCTAGGCATCGTGCTATGCGATAAACCGCCTCGTCGCATCGCAGGGACACAGATACTCATTGCCGTGGCACAACGGAGGACTGCAGCAATGGAGATCAAACGCGCTGGTTCGCAATCGTCCCGCAAAGGACCGGCGGAGTATTTCACGGGGACCGTCCGCGTGGACCCGCTGTTCGAAGCGCCCGACCCTGCGCTTGTGGCTGGCGCCAGCGTGACATTCGAGCCCGGTGCACGGACCGCCTGGCATACGCATCCCCTTGGCCAGACCCTGATCGTGACATCGGGTCTCGGATGGGTTCAGCGTGAGGGCGGCCCCGTCGAGGAGATCCGTCCGGGCGACGTGGTCTGGTTTTCGCCCAATGAGAAGCATTGGCACGGGGCGACGCCGGCGACGGCGATGACGCATATCGCGATCCAGGAACGTCTCGACGGCAAGGTCGTCGATTGGTTGGAGCACGTGAGCGACGCCCAATATCGCAAGTGAGCCTGCGCCCGCGAGAGCAATTGCTTTAGATGGAATTGCAGCATCGCTCGGCTTCACCTCTCCCATGGGAGAGGTCGAGGCGCATCCGAACTCGGGTTTACCGGAGTTCGGCACTGTTAAGTGGCCGAAGTCGGATATATCCGACTTCGGCTGCGCGGCGGGTGAGGGGTTACCGCATATCGAGAGTCACTTGCCCCCTCACCCCAACCCTCTCCCCAACGCGGAGAGGGAGAGCGCCGAGTTTGTCGCAGCGCTTCGCGCTAACACGATCGCGCCCTAGAATTTCGGCGGCTGCGGCGGCGGCACCTTCGGCTCGAACGCGCGTTTGGTGTCGCGCTGCGGGCGGCTGATCTTGGACAGCGC
>DATARB010000327.1:0-52981 GCA_036264375.1 Pseudolabrys sp. | reverse complement strand
GGGCTGCGGCGACTGCGGCGTGAAGTCCAATTGCGTCTCGGTGCAGCCGCTCGCGACCGAATGGGGCCGCAAGCGCACCATCGACCAATCGAGCTGCAACAAGGACTATTCCTGCGTCAACGGCTTCTGCCCGTCCTTCGTCACCGTGCATGGCGCGAAGCTGAAGAAAGGCGAGGTGGTCACCGAGCCGTCCGATTGGTCGGCGCTACCGGCCCCGACCGTGCCGCTGATCAACCATCCCTACGGCATCATCGTCACCGGCATCGGCGGCACTGGCATCGTCACCATCGGCGCCATCATCGGCATGGCCGCGCATCTGGAAGGCAAGGGCGTCGCCGTCATCGACATGGCCGGCCTCGCACAGAAGGGCGGTGCGGTCTACAGCCACATCCGCATCGCCAACACGCCGGACGACATCCACGCGATCCGCATCGCCGCCGCCGGCGCCGATCTGGTGCTGGGCGGCGACATCGTCGTCGCCGGCAACAAGAAGGTGTTAGGCGCAATCAAGCCCGGCAACACGCGCGTGATCGCCAACACTGCGGAATTTCTGCCCGGCGATTTCACCCGCAATGCCGATTTCTCGCTGCCGACCGAGCGGCTCAAGCGCGCCATCACCGGCGCGGCCGGTGCCGGCAACAGCCATTTTGTCGACGCCAGCCGGCTTGCAACGGCGCTGCTTGGCAATTCCATCGGCGCCAACATGTTCATGCTCGGCTACGCCTATCAGCTCGGCGCTTTGCCGTTGTCGGCGGACGCGATCGAGAAGGCGATCGAGATGAACGGCGAGGCGGTGGCGATGAACCTCTCCGCCTTCAAGTATGGCCGCCGTGCCGCCATCGACCCGGCGGCAGTGCAAGGCCTCGTCGCGCCGAAGCCGCAGGAAGAGAACGACTCGCTCAAGCTGTCGCAGTCCTTCGCCGAGACGGTTGAGCGGCGCGTGGCCTTCCTCACGGCCTATCAGAGCCGCCGTTATGCGCGGCGCTATCGCCGGCTGGTGGACAAGGTGCGCACGGCGGAAGCCGAGAAGGCGCCGGGACAATCGGCACTCGCCGAGGCGGTAGCGCGCTATCTGTTTAAGCTGATGGCCTACAAAGACGAGTACGAAGTCGCGCGGCTCTACACCGACACGTCCTTCATCGAGCGCGTGAAGTCGCAGTTCGCCGGTGACAATCTGCGATTTGAATTTCATCTGGCGCCGCCGTTGCTGGCGAAGCCAGATCCACGCACCGGCGAACCGAAGAAGACATCGTACGGTCCGGGGATGCTGAAGGCTTTCGCCGTGCTGGCGAAGTTCAAATTCCTGCGCGGCACGCCCTTCGATCCGTTCGGCTACAGCCAAGACCGCCGCACGGAGCGCAAGCTCATCGCCGACTACGAGGCGCTGCTGAAAACCATCATGGCGGAACTGACCGCCTACAACCACCAGACCGCGGTGGCGCTCGCTTCGATCCCGGAAAAAATCCGCGGCTACGGCCCGGTGAAACAGCGGCATCTGGTCGCTGCCAAGGCCGAAGAAGCCTCCCTGCGTGAGCAATTCCGCGCCGGCACAACGCCGTTTCTCAAGGCAGCCGAATAATTTAGCGGTCATTTGTCCCCGAATAGCCCGTCCGGCGAGGCTTGACCCGCCGCGCACGGTGTTTTCATATCGAGACAACGAGATCGCCCCGAAGCGGGCGGCGAGGGGAAACATGCCGGCGCGCCATGCGCGCGGCCGGAGGAGAGGGACGGGCTGTGGCGTCAGGCGCCGCACGTGCGGAGACATTCCCGAAGCTTCTGGCTCATAACGCGCGCCTGTACGGCGCGCGGCCGGCCATGCGGCACAAAGATCTGGGCATCTGGCAGAGCTGGACCTGGAGCGAAGTGCTCGAGATCGTGCGCGCCTATGCCGCCGGCCTGCACCGGCTTGGTCTGAAGCGCGGCGATACCATCGCCATCGTCGGTGCCAACCGCCCGAAACTCTATTGGTCGGTGACCGCCGCGCAGATGCTCGGCGCCATTCCGGTACCGGTCTACGCCGATGCCGTCGCCGACGAACTCGCGTTCGTGCTCAACCATGCCGGCGTGCGCTTCGCCGCCGTCGAAGATCAGGAGCAGGTCGATAAGATCACATCGGTGATGCAGCGCGTGCCCGCGCTCGAGCGGATGTTCTATGACGAGCGGCGCGGCTTGCGCGACTACGACCACACGCGGCTGCAAGCCATCGACGACCTCATCGCGGAGGGGCGAAAGGCCCTCGTAGCGGAGCTCGGGCTGTCCGCCTGGCTCGACGCCGAGATCGAGGCAGGCAAAGGCTCGGACCCGTCCATCATTCTCTATACGTCGGGAACGACGGGCACCTCCAAGGGCGTGGTGCTTACGAATGCCGGTTCGATCAATGCGGCGACCGATACCGTCGCCTTCGATCGTCTGACCGAAAAGGACGTGGCGCTCGCTTATCTGCCGATCGCCTGGGTCGGCGATCACTATCTCAATTACGCGCAGGGCATGGTGGCGGCCTTCTGCATGGCCTGTCCGGAGAGCAGCGACACCGCGCCGGCCGATCTGCGCGAGATCGGGCCAAGCTTTTATTTCGCGCCCCCGCGCACGCTCGAACAGTTGCTGACGCGCGTGATGATCCGCATGGAGGACGCAGGTCTCCTCAAGCGCAAGATGTTTCACTATTTTATCGGCGTGGCGCGGCGCTATGGCGAGCGCATCCTCAACGGCCAGCGCGTGCCGCTGATGGGCCGGATGCTGTATTGGCTCGGTAACATCCTGGTCTATGCCCCGCTCAAGAACGTGCTCGGCTTCTCGCGCGTGCGCATCGCCTATACAGCGGGCGAAGCGATCGGGCCCGACCTCTTTGCCTTCTATCGCTCGATCGGGCTGAACCTGAAGCAGCTCTACGGCCAGACCGAAGCGTTCCTCTACATCACGGCGCAGCCAGACGGGGCGATCTATTCCGACACCGTGGGGCCTGCCTGCCCGAACGTCGATATCCGCATCGCCGAGAACGGCGAGGTGCTGTTCAAGTCGCCGGGCATGTTCACCGGCTACTTCAAGGATGCCGCCAAGACCGCCGAGGCGATGACGCCGGACGGCTTCGTGAAGACGGGCGACGCTGGCTATTTCGACGAGAAGACCGGGCATCTGAAGATTATCGACCGCGCCAAGGATGTCGGAAAACTCAACGACGCGACGCTGTTTCCGCCTAAATACATCGAGAACAAGCTCAAGTTCTTTCCCAATATCCGCGAGGCGGTGGCCTACGGCGACAAGCGCGACTTTGTCGCGGTCATGATCAACATCGATCTCACCGCGGTGGGAAGCTGGGCAGAACGGAACAACGTAGTCTATGGCTCGTATCAGGAGCTTGCCGGCCATCCACTCGTCTACGACATGATCGAGCGGCACGTCGCCGAGGTGAACCGTTCGCTGGCGGGTGACAAGGTAATGGCGGGCGCGCAGATCAAGCGCTTCCTTATTTTGCACAAGGAACTCGATGCTGATGACGGTGAGCTCACGCGCACGCAGAAGGTTCGCCGCAGCTTCATCGCCGAGCGCTACGCGCCGCTCATCACGGCGCTCTATGACGGCTTCAAGGAAGCGGACATCTCCACCGAAGTCACCTTCGAGGACGGCCGCAAGGGTACCATCAGGGCGCGCGTGAAAATCCGCGACATGCAGCCGGTCGCCGCTGCCACGATGGAGAAGGCGGCATGACTTTGGTGGCCTCGCCACGCTCTCTCTTCACCTCCTCCCGGAGGGGGGAGGTCGCCCGCCGGAGCCCGAAGGGCGGAGGCGAGGCGGGAGGGGGTGAGCTTTCTTGCATAAAGTCACCCCACCCCGATGCGCTTCGCGCATCGACCCTCCCCCTCCAGGGGAGGGTGAAGGCGGGCCGCGGGAGCCTTCCATGAGAGCCCCTAGCGGCCCCGATGTCGCGGCGGGCGACGTGCTCCTGGCGGTGGAGGATGTGTCGCTCGCCTTCGGCGGCGTGAAGGCGGTGAGCGGGGTTTCCTTCGACATCCGTAAGGGCGAAATCCGCGCCATCATCGGACCGAATGGCGCCGGCAAGACCTCGATGCTTAACGTCATCAACGGCTTCTATCAGCCGCAGCAGGGCCGCATCACCTTCAAGGGCAAGACGCGTGCGAAGATGCGGCCGTATGAGGCGGCGCACGGTGGCATCGCACGCACCTTCCAGAACGTGGCGCTGTTCCGCGGCATGACCGCGCTCGACAACATCATGGCGGGGCGCACCTTGAAGATGCGCCGCTCCTTCTTCTGGCAATTGCTGCGCCATGGACCGGCGCTGCGCGAGGAGGTCGAGCACCGCCAGTTCGTCGAGGAAATCATCGACTTCCTCAAAATCCAGGAAATACGCCGGACGCCAGTCGGCCGTCTGCCCTATGGCCTGCAGAAACGCGTCGAACTCGCCCGCGCGCTGGCGATGGAACCGGACCTGCTGCTGCTCGACGAGCCGATGGCCGGCATGAACGTCGAGGAGAAGGAGGACATGTCGCGCTTCATTCTCGATGTGAACGATCATTTCGGCACAACCATCGCGCTGATCGAGCATGACATGGGCGTGGTGATGGATTTGTCGGACCGCGTGGTGGTGCTCGACCACGGCATCAAGATCGCCGACGGCACGCCGGCCGAGGTGATGAAAAACCAGGTGGTGATCGACGCCTATCTCGGCGTGGCGCATTGAGGGACGGACGATGGACCTTCTCTACAAAGTCCTCATCGATCCCTTCGTGCAGATGAGCACGGCGCCGGACCTTTTGGTGCAAACGCTTTGGGATGGATTGGTCGCGGGCGTGCTCTATTCGCTGATCGCGCTCGGCTTTGTGCTCATCTTCAAGGCCTCCGGCGTATTCAATTTCGCGCAGGGCATCATGGTCGTGTTTGCCGCGCTGGCCCTGGTCGGGCTGTACGACACCTTGCGGCGGTGGGGCGTGCCGCCGGGCGCGCTCGCCGCCTATCTGGCGCTTGCGCTGACCATCGCGGTGATGTTCGGCCTCGCCTTCGTCATCGAGCGGGTGATGCTGCGGCCATTGGTCAATCAGCCCGACATCATCCTCTTCATGGCCACGTTCGGGCTCACCTATTTCCTCATCGGCTTCGGCGAACTGGTGTTCGGAGGCGATCCCAAGGTGATGATCGCCGATCAACTCGGCCTGCCGCGCGGCGCCGTCGAGGTGAAGGTCGGCACCGGCTTCTTCAGTATGCAGAAAATCGACATCGCCGCAGTCGTCATCGTGTCTCTGATGGTGGCGGGCTTGAGCTTCCTCTTCCAGCGCACGCGCATCGGCCGCGCGCTGCGCGCGGTCGCCGACAGCCACAAGGCGGCGCTTTCGGTGGGCATTTCGCTCGAGCAGATCTGGGTCGTCGTGTGGTTCGCCGCCGGCATCGTGGCGCTCGCCACCGGCATCATGTGGGGCGCGCGCTCGGAGGTGTCGTTCTCGCTGCAGATCATCGCGCTGAAGGCGCTGCCGGTGCTGATCCTCGGCGGCTTCACCTCGATTCCCGGCGCCATCATCGGCGGCCTGATCATCGGCATCGGCGAGAAGATCGGCGAGTTCTATTGGGGGCCGCTGCTCGGGTCGGGCATCGAAAGTTGGCTCGCTTACGTCATCGCACTCGTCTTCCTGCTGTTCCGGCCGCAAGGCCTGTTTGGCGAGAAGATCATCGAACGGATTTGAGGGACGGGCATGTTCTATCGCGAGGCCGGTCAGTTTAAGACGACGTATTGGGCGGACCAGTCGGTCTTTCCGATTCTCCAGGATCGCATTGGGCTGGCGCTGATCCTGTTCACCGGCTTCGTCGTGCTGCCGCTGACCGCCTCAGACTTTGCGATCAGCGTCGTGCTGGTGCCGCTTCTGATATTCGCGCTGGCGGCAATCGGGCTCAATATTCTCACGGGTTATACCGGGCTTCTGTCGCTCGGCACCGGCGGTTTCATGGGAGTCGGCGCCTTCGCCTGTTACAAGCTGACCACGACCTTCCCGGATGTGAATATTGTGATCTGGATCCTGGTGTCGGGGCTGTTCGCGAGCGGGGTCGGCATCCTGTTCGGCCTGCCTTCGTTGCGCATCAAGGGCTTCTATCTGGCGGTGGCGACGCTGGCGGCGCAGTTTTTCCTCGATTGGTGCTTTGTGCGCGTGCCGTGGCTGGTCAACTACAACGTCTCGGGCGCCATCGAAGTGCCGACGCGTACGCTCTTCGGCATGGCGATCACCGGGCCCAACGCGACGCCGCAATTCCGCTATCTGGTGATCCTCTCGATCGTGACGCTGCTGACATGGTTCGCGTCCAACCTGGTCCACGGCCGCATCGGCCGAAGCTGGATGGCGGTGCGCGACATGGACCTCGCGGCGGAACTGATCGGCATCAAGCTGTACCGCACCAAGCTGCTCGCCTTCGCCGTATCGTCTTACTATTGCGGCGTCGCCGGCGCGCTGATGGTCTTCCTCTGGTACGGCGGCGCCGAGCCGGCCGTGTTCGGCATCGACCAGTCGTTCTTCATCCTGTTCATGGTCATTATCGGCGGGCTCGGAAGTCTTGTCGGCTCCTTCTTCGGAGCGGCATTGATTTATGGGCTGCCGATCTTCATGCGCAGCGCCGTGGCCGCATTCGGCTGGCAGATACTGCCGTCGACGGTCGAGCATCTGACCTTCATGGCTGTGGGTGCTTTGATCATCCTGTTCCTGATCATCGAACCGAGCGGGCTCGCGCGTCTGTGGCAGGTCGGCAAGCAGAAGATGAGGGTCTGGCCATTCCCGTATTGAGAGTGCAGACTGATTGCCAAAGTCCCGGGGCTTAAAGCGGGACGCCGTAACAAACCCGAGGGAGGCGAAGATCATGAGTAAACATGTATCCATATTGGCAGGCGTCATATTGGCAGCGACGGTTGTCGCATCCGCTCTGCCGGCGGCCGCGCAGGAGTCGATCTACGTGCCGCTGTTCACCTACCGAACCGGCCCGTTCTCGGGCTCCGGCACCTTCATCGCCGAGGGTATGCATGACTATCTCGAGATGCTGAACCAGCGCGATGGCGGCATCGGCGGCGTCAAGCTGACGATCGAGGAATGTGAGACTGGGTACGACACCAAAAAAGGTCTCGAGTGCTATGAGCAGGTGAAGAACAAAAAGCCGGTGATGGTGAACCCATGGTCGACCGGCATCACGCTGCCGCTCATCCCCCGCGCCTCGGTCGATAAGATCCCCGTGCTGTCGATGGCTTATGGTCTGTCGGCCTCGGCGATCGGCGACACCTTCCCTTGGATATTCAACCCGCCGGCCACCTATTGGGACGGCCTGTCGATGATCCTCACTTACATCGGCAACAAGGAAGGCGGACTGGAGAAGCTCAAGGGCAAGACACTTGGCTACATTTATCTCGATGCCGGCTTCGGCAAGGAGCCGATCCCGCTCTTCGAGCAGTTCGCGAAGGATTACGGCTTCACACTGAAGCTCTATCCGGTTGCCGCGACCGAGATGCAGAACCAGACGTCGCAGTGGCTGAACGTGCGCCGTGATCGCCCGGACTATATGGTCCTCTATGGCTGGGGTGCGCTCAATCCGACGGCGATCAAGGAAGCCGCCAAAATCAATTATCCGATGGATAAGTTCGTTTCCATCTGGTGGCCGAGCGAGGATGACGCGCGTTCCGCCGGAACGGCGGCGAAAGGCTTCAAGACGCTCAACTGGCACGCGGTTGGGGCCAATTTCCCGGTCGTTCAGGACGTCAAGAAGTATGTCGTCGACAAGAGCATCACGCAGACCGACAAGGCGCATCTCGGCGAGGTGCTCTACAATCGCGGCATCTATAACTCCATGCTGATCGCGGAAGCCATTCGCAACGCCCAGAAGATCACCGGAAAGAAAGTGGTGACGGGCGAGGATGTCCGCCGAGGCCTCGAGACGCTCGACGTCGACCAGGCGCGTCTGAAGGAGATCGGCATGGAAGGCTTCACCGATCCGGTCAAGCTCACCTGTGCCGACCACAACGGCCACTTCGCCGCCTTCATGCAGGAATGGGACGGCACCAAGTGGGTCAAGATCTCGGAGCCGATCAAGCCGATGTCGGACAAGGTCGGTCCGCTTCTGACCGCTGCCGCCAAGGAGTATGTCGACAAGAACTCAGGCTGGCCGAAGCGCACTGAGGCTTGCGACAAGTCGTCGTGACCTGACAATCAGCCTCTCTCCGTTGCGTGGCGGGGAGAGGCATTTCTCAAATAGGCGGAGCAGGTATGTCGGTTGCGAGCCAGGTCCAGCCCGCGGCGGCGGGAAAGATCCTCTCGGTGAACAACATCGAGGTGATCTACGACCATGTCATCCTGGTGCTAAAGGGCGTGTCGCTCGACGTGCCCAAGGGCGGCATCGTCGCGTTGCTCGGTGCCAACGGCGCCGGCAAGACGACGACGCTGAAGGCCATTTCGAATCTGCTGCATGCCGAGCGCGGTGAGGTCACCAAGGGCTCGATCCTGTTCGAGGGCGAGGAGGTGCACCAACGCTCACCCAACGACCTGGTGCGGCGCGGCTGCATCCAGGTGATGGAAGGCCGCCACTGTTTCGGCCATCTCACCATCGAGGAAAACCTGCTCACCGGTGCATTCACGCGGCGCGACGGACGTACCGCGATCAAGCGCGACCTGGACATGGTGTACGGCTATTTCCGCAGGCTCTCTGAGCGGAAGAATTCTCTTGCCGGCTACACGTCCGGCGGCGAGCAGCAGATGTGCGCCATTGGCCGCGCCTTGATGTCGCGGCCGAAGATGATTCTGCTCGACGAGCCCTCCATGGGGCTCGCGCCGCAGATCGTCGAAGAGATATTCGAGATCGTGAAGGACCTCAATGAGCGCGAAGGCGTCTCGTTCCTGCTCGCCGAACAGAACACGCACATGGCGCTGCGCTACGCGCGCTATGGCTATATCCTGGAGAACGGCCGCGTGGTGATGGACGGCGCCGCCAGATCGCTGGCCGAGAACGAGGACGTCAAGGAGTTCTACCTCGGCATTTCCGAAGGCCGCCGCAAGAGCTTCCGCGAGGGCAAGCACTACCGGCGTCGGAAGCGGTGGCTGGCGTGAAATTCTGTCATTCCGGGGCGGGAGCGCAGCGGGCGAACCCGGAATCCATAACCCGCAGCGCTGCGGAGTATGGATTCCGGGCCCGCGGCTACGGCCGCGTCCCGGAATGACATTGAGATAGTTATCCAATGCCTGACCACTACGACCCCCTCGAAACCCGCGAGCCCGCGCTGCGCGAGCGCGAGCAACTCGCGCGGCTGCCGGAGATCATCGCGCGCGCGATGAGCGCGCCGGGCTGGGCCAAGCATCTCGCCGGCATCGATCCGAAATCAATCACGTCACGCAAGGCGCTGGCGGCGCTGCCGGTCCTGCGCAAGTCCGACCTTGCGGCGCTTCAGAAAGAGTACCCGCCGTTCGGCGGCCTCAACGTCACGCCGCCGGGCAAAGTGAAGCGGCTCCTGATGTCGCCCGGGCCGATCTTCGAGCCGCAAGGGGAGGGCGCCGATCCGTACGGCACGGCGCGTGCATTCTTTGCCGCGGGCTTCCGCGCCGGCGACATCGTGCACAATTCTTTCGCCTACCATCTCACGCCCGGCGGCTTCATCATCGAAACCGGCGCCCATGCGCTCGGCTGCGCGGTCATTCCCGGCGGCGTCGGCAATACCGAGCAGCAGGTCGAGGCGATCGCGCATTACCGGCCGGTGGGCTATGGCGGTACGCCCGATTTTCTGAAGATCCTGCTCGACACCGCCGCAAAGACCGGCAGGGATGCATCGTCGATCAAGCGCGCGCTGGTCTCGGGCGCCGCGCTGCCGGCGTCGCTGCGCGAGGAGCTCAGCGCGCGCGGCGTGGCGGTGCTGCAGTGTTATGCCACGGCGGAGCTCGGCGTGATCGCCTACGAGTCGTCCGCCCGCGAAGGCCTGATCGTCAACGAGACGCTGATCCTCGAGATCGTGCGGCCGGGCACAGGCGATCCCGTCGCCGACGGCGAGGTGGGCGAGGTGGTCGTGACGTCGTTCAGTCCCGACTATCCGATGATCCGCCTGGCGACCGGCGATCTCTCGGCACTGATGCCCGGCATCTCGCCCTGCGGCCGCACCAATGTCCGCATCAAAGGCTGGATGGGCCGCGCCGACCAGACCGCAAAAGTGAGGGGCATGTTCGTGCACCCGCGGCAGATCGCCGAAGTCGCCGCGCGCCACCCACAGCTTGAGCGGCTCAGGCTCGTCGTCGGACGCGCCAACGAACAGGACACGATGACGCTGATGGCCGAATGCACGACACCTGACGGGGCGTTGGAATCCGCCGTGGCCGCGTGCCTGCACGCGGTCACCAAGCTGCACGGCCTGGTGCGCTTGGTCCCGCCGGGCTCGCTCCCGAATGACGGCAAGGTGATCGCCGATGACAGGCCGGTGAATTAGCTGACTCTTGTCACGCGCGCGGTGCGGCACGAAATCGTGCGCACCATGCTTGACCCCGTCCGCCGTTTGCCCCTGATTACGCTCATGAGCGACACATCACACAGGCCGCCCGGCCACCCGGCCCTGCCGGCGCGCCGCATCGGCGTGCTGCTGGTCAATCTCGGCACGCCCGACGCGACCGACTATTGGTCGATGCGGCGCTACCTGAAGGAGTTTCTCTCCGACCGCCGGGTCATCGAGGAGAACCGGGTCAAGTGGTGGCTGATCCTCAATCTCATCATCTTGACGGTGCGCCCCGGCCGCAAAGGCCGCGACTACGAGAAAATCTGGAACAAGGAGCGCAACGAGTCCTTCCTCAAGACCATCACGCGGTCGCAGTCCGACAAGCTCGGCGCAAGCCTGGCGGCCGATCCGCGTCTGCTGATTGATTGGGCGATGCGCTACGGTAACCCGTCGATCGCCTCGCGGCTCGAGGCTATGCAGAAAGCCGGCTGCGACCGCATTCTCGTGGTGCCGCTCTACCCGCAATACGCTGCAGCGACGACCGCGACCGTGGCCGACAAGGCCTTCGAAGCCTTGGCTGCGATGCGCTGGCAGCCGGCGCTGCGCGTCGCGCCCGCCTATTTCGATTTGCCGTCCTATATCAACGCGCTCGCCGTATCGCTGGAGGACGGGCTCAAGAAACTCACCTTCACGCCCGATGTCGTCATCGCGTCGTTCCACGGCATGCCGGAGGAATACCTGCACAAAGGCGATCCCTATTATTGCCAATGCGCTGCCACCACACGGCTGCTGCGTGACCGGCTCGGACGCGACGACAAGCAACTGATGATGACCTTCCAGTCGCGCTTCGGTACGGCGGAATGGCTCAAGCCCTATACCGACGCGACGGTGAAGGCCTTGGCTGAGAAGGGGGTGAAGAACCTGGCCGTCATCACGCCCGGTTTCGCCTCGGACTGCCTGGAGACGCTTGAAGAGATTGCCATGGAAAATGCCGAGATCTTCAAGCACGCCGGCGGTGTAAACTTCGCGCACATTCCGTGCCTCAACGACACCGACCGCGGCATGGCGGTGATCCAGGATGTGGTCACGCGCGAATTGCAGGGGTGGGTCTAACGCCAGGTCGCCGCGCTTATCCCTCCCCCGCGCGCGGGGGAGGGTGGCGAGCGCAAGCGAGCCGGGTGGGGGCTAGGCACCAAGCTTGACCCCACCCCGATTGCGCTCACGCGCAATCGACCCTCCCCTTTCAGGGGAGGGATAAAGAAGAGGCGCAGCGCCGCCGCACCAGGGCACCATAACCCCTCGTTAACCATCCCCTTTTAACGTCCGTTAACCACTTCCCGCCCGTCCGGCGGGCGTGCCGCTTTCGGCACGTCCGCGAACGGTACCAGGAGGCTTCGAGGACCGGACGTGCAGCGCCTCCGTCTATCATTCCCGGCAGTGCCAAAGCGTGCGCGGCTGCTCGCGGCCGCCTGTGTCGCGCTGAACTGCGGCAGTGCCTGGGCGCAGACGCCGCCGCCGGTCTATCCCGATCCTCTGGCGCCGGACCTGCAAACCGATCCGCGCAACCCGCCGCGCTTCCAACAGTCGAATCGCGCGCCTTATTCGCAGGCGCCAGCCTCCGCCGTCTTTACGCCGCCCGCCTCGGGTGCGGGCAGCACCGGCTTCGACTCGACCAACACGCGGAAGTTCTCGCCGGGGCGTACCGCCCGCGCTGGCGGCAGCAGCGATGCGCAGACGATCGCACCCGGTCTGCCGGCGCCTGTCACGCCCTCGCCCTATCAGAAGCCAGCGCCCGAAACCGGCGCTTACGCGCAGGCGCCAGGCACGCCGCCGGTCGAACTGCTGACGCCCGCCCACCCGCTGCCGAAGCGGCGCGCGCCCGTCGACACCGACGATCCTTACGCGCCGGTCGGAATCCGCACCGGCTCGTTCGATATCTTTCCCGCTGTCGAACTGATCGGCGGCTACAACTCGAACCCCGGTCAGGAACCGAGTGGGAAGGGCGCCTCGCTCTATACGGTCGCGCCGGAATTACGTGCGCAGTCGAACTGGTCGCGGCACGAGCTGAAGGTCGAGTTGCGCGGCAGCTATACCGGCTTCAGCCCCGACGAAACGCCGACGCTGAGCCGGCCCAATCTGAACGGCCGCGTCGATGGCCGCATCGACGTGACGCGCGACACGCGCATCGATCTCGGCGCCCGCGTGCTGGTCTCGACCGACAACCCCTCGAGCCCGAACCTGCAAGCAGGTCTGGCGAAGCTTCCGGTTTATACGACGTTCGGCGGTAGCGCCGGCGTCGGCCAGCGCTTCAATCGTTTCGATGTCTCGATCAAAGGCGATGTCGAGCGCACCGCGTATCAGGACTCGCAGCTCACCGACGGATCGACCGTCAGCAACGACGACCGCAACTACAACCAATATGGCGCGCGTTTGCGCGGCGGCTACGAACTCATGCCCGGCGTGACGCCATTCGTCGAAGTTGGCGCCGATACGCGCGTGCACGATCTCGAAACCGACGCCTACGGTTATGAGCGCAACTCAAAGGGCGTCGACGGCAACATCGGCACGAGCTTGGAGATCACGCGCGTGCTGACCGGCGATGTCTCGATCGGCTATGCGACGCGCACCTATCAAGATCCGCGGCTGTCCGACCTGAGCGGCATGATCGGCAACGCGTCGCTGGTGTGGAGCGCGACCGGGCTGACGACCGTGAAGCTCTCGGCCTCGTCGTCGATCGGCGAGTCGACCATTCCCGGCGTGCCCGGCGTGTTCTATCGCGACGTCGGCCTGCAGGTCGATCACGCCTTCCGCCGCTGGCTGATCGGTACGCTCAAGCTCGGCTTCGGCCTGGATACCTACAAGGACGCGGCGGTCGAAACGTCGGGCGGCACGACGACGACGGTGTGCAATTGCGTGATGACCACCTCAACCGCCGGCGAGACACTCACCGACCGCCAGGATCAGCGCTATTCGGTCGGCCTCGGGGTCACCTACAAAGTCGACCGCTCGGTCCAGATCAAGGGTGAGTTCCGCCAGGACTGGCTGCGATCGAACGTCGCCGGCGTCGATTATACGGCGAGCACGTTCCTGGTCGGCCTGCGCTTGCAGAAGTAGTTCTTCGTCATTCCGGGGCGCGAGCGTTGGCGCAATCCGGCTTGCTTGCGCCGGGCTCTAAGCCCGTCATGCCCGGCTTTATGCCGGGCATCCACGTCTTTACTAATTCAGTGAAGTCAAAACGTGGATGGCCGGGACAAGCCCGGCCATGACGCCACTGATTCCTTACGCGCCGCGCGCGACTACTTCTCCTCAAGCAGCCGTTTGATCTCGGCGCGGAATTCGGGCGCGAGATCGGACCGCTCGAGTCCATAGGCGACGTTGGCGCTGAGGAAGCCGATCTTGGAGCCGCAATCGTAACTGCGGCCCTCGAACGCGAGGCCATAGAACGGCTGCGTGCGTGCCAGCGCCACCATCGCATCGGTGAGCTGGATCTCGCCGCCGGCGCCGGCCGCCTGTTTCTCCAGGATGCCGAAGATCTCCGGCTGAAGGATATAGCGGCCGGTGATGGAGAGATTGGAGGGGGCTTCGCTCACCTTCGGCTTCTCGACCATCTTGGTGATGGAGAAGGCCTTACCCTTGGTCTCACCGACGCCGACGATACCGTACATATGCACGCGGTCGGCCGGCACTTCTTCCACCGCGATGATGTTGGCGTTGTTGTCGAGCGCTTCGGCGGCGTCGATCATTTGCGCCAGGCAGCCGCGCGGATGCTGCACCAGCACGTCAGGCAGCAGCAGCGCAAACGGTTCATGTCCGACAAGCTCGCGCGCGCACCACACCGCGTGGCCGAGGCCGAGCGGCGATTGCTGGCGCGTGAAGCTGACGGTGCCGGCGGCCGGCAAGTGTTCCTCTAGCAGCTTGAGCTCGGCCTTCTTGCCGCGTTCGATCAGCGTCACTTCCAGTTCGAACTGGCGGTCGAAGTGATCCTCGATGACGCTTTTGTTGCGGCCGGTGACGAAGACCAGATGCTCGATGCCGGCCTGGCGGGCTTCATCGACCACATGTTGGATGAGCGGCCGGTCGACGACCGGCAGCATTTCTTTGGGCATGGCTTTGGTGGCGGGCAGGAAGCGGGTTCCAAGCCCGGCGACGGGGAAAATGGCTTTGCGGATGCGGCTCATAAGGGATGACAGTTATTGAGGGAAAATAGTGATGACGTCCAAGTGAGGAGAAAGCATGGTGGCATGGGTTCCGTCCAGCCGGACAATAGGCGCGTCATTAACGCGCTAGAAACGATATACAGGCACCCATAGGGTATCAGAGTGACGTTGGGGCTGCGGGAACCTACGGCGGTATGCGACAGGCGCGACCCTACATTTTTGCCGCGGCCTTGGGCGCGGGCCTGATCGGCGCTGCAGCGGCGCAGGACGGCCGCTTGGCCAATGCTTACTCAGACACCACCGGATCGATCTCGCCACCCAAAGCGATCGCCCGGCCCAACAGTATGATCTGGAGCGGGGAATCTGGAGCGTCCGGCAGCCCGGAGATGAGCGCAGAGGCTATCCGCGCGGCGGCTGAGGAATTTCCGGCCTGCATTGCCCAGCTTTGGCCGATGGCTGCCCGGCGCGGCATCACGCGCCAGACATTCCAGGCCTACACCGCGGCGCTGACGCCCGATCTGCGGATCATGGATCTGCTCGACAATCAGCCGGAATTCACCAAGGCATTCTGGGACTACCTCGACGTCCTGGTGACCGACGAGCGCATCGCCAAGGGACGCGCGCTGCTGGAAAAGTATCGCAAGACCTTCGACGCGGTGGAGCGCGCCTATGGCGTCGATCGCCATGTCATCACGGCGATCTGGGGCGTCGAGACGAACTACGGCACCATCGCCGGCGACCGTCCGGTGCTGCGTTCGACGGCGACACTCGCCTGCATCGGGCGGCGGCAACGCTATTTCCGCGACGAATTCGTTTCGACACTGGAGATTCTCCAGCATGGCGACGTGCCGGCAAAGAAGCTGGTCGGTTCGTGGGCCGGCGCTTTCGGGCCGACGCAATTCATGCCGACCGCCTTCAAGCGCTACGCCGTCGACTTCGACGGCGACGGCCGCCGTGACGTGATCGACTCGATGCCGGATCTCATCGCCTCGACCGCCAACAACCTCAAGAAGGACGGTTGGATTCCTGGCGAGACCTGGGGCTACGAAGTCGTGGTGCCAGCGACGTTTGATTTCACGCTCTCCGATCATCGGCGGCTTATGACCGTCCGTGACTGGGAGCGCTACGGCATCAGCCGTCCGGACGGGAAGCCGTTTCCGCGGCCGGATGACCGCGCCTTTCTGCTGGTGCCGGCGGGCATCCAGGGGCCCGGCTTCCTGATGCTGCCGAATTTCCGCGTCATCATGAAATACAATCCGGCCGAGGCTTATGCGCTGGCCATCGGTCACCTTGCCGATCGTCTGCGCGGAGCCGGGCCCTTCGTGCAGAACTGGCCGCGCTACGAGCGCGTGCTCTCGCGTGCCGAGCGGCTGGAACTGCAGGAATTGTTGCTGCGCCGCGGCTACGACGTGGGCGATCCGGACGGCCGGCTCGGTGCCCAGACCCGCGCGGCGATCCGCGATTTCCAGGCCAAGATCGGCCGCGTCCCGGACGGCTTCGCGTCGGCCGGCATCCTCGACCAGCTCCGCGCGCGGTAACGCGCCGGATCGCAATTGGGCTCGCTTCGACGGGTTCGCAGGGGTAACCACCCAGCGACCTTCGAGTTGACATTTTTGGCGTGCTATTGGCCCATACGAGCGGGTGACGGCGGCTTTCGGCTGCCCGCCGCCCATTGCGTTAAGGCCTTGGGCGATCGGCATGTTTGGTAAAATCCGGCTTTCGCGCTGGCTCGTCGGGGCGGCCCTTCTGGCCGCCGCCGAAGGTGCCGTTCTGGCCGCCATCGCTGTGGCTTTCACGCCGCCCGCCCAGGCGCAATGGTTCGGCGGTTTCGGCGGCAACGGCGACTACCAGCAGCAACAGCAACAACGCCGGCAAAAGCCGCAGCGGCAAGGTGGTGGCTTTTTCCAGAATCTGTTTGGGCCGTTCGAGCAGCAGCAGCCGCAGACGCGGCAGCAGCCCTACGAGCGCGACCGCGATTACCCGGGCTATCAGCCGCAGCAGCACGCGCCGCAGCCGTTCGAGAGCTCCTCGCGCGCGCCGGCGCCGCGCAAGCCGGACAAGGATGTCCCCGCGCCGACGACGTCGGTCCTGGTGCTCGGCGACGGCATGGCCGACTGGCTCGCCTACGGTCTTGAGGATGCATTCTCCGACACGCCCGAGGTCGGCATCGTACGCAAGAACAAGCAGTACTCGGGCCTCTTGCGCTACGACGCCAAGAGCGATCTCGACTGGTGGCACGAGGCGCGCGATATCCTTTCGCACGAGAACGCCAACTACGTCGTCATGATGCTCGGTCTCAGCGACCGGCAGAGCATCCGCGAGCGCGATCTCGCCAAAGATGCCGACAAGAAAGAAGCCGAGAAGAAAGAGGCGGACAAGAAGGACGCCGACAAGGCGGCTAAGGACCAGCAGGCCAAGACCACCGCCGATACGACGGCAGCGAAGCAGGCTGCGCCCGAAAGCGCCGAGCAGGCGACCATCGCCGCGCCCGAGACGCCGCGTGGTAAGACGGGCAATGGCACCTTCGAATTCCGCAGCGACGAGTGGGAGAAGGTCTACACGCGTCGTATCGACGACACCCTTGCCGCGCTCAAGAGCAAGGGCGTGCCGGTGTTCTGGGTTGGCCTGCCGTCGATCCGCGGCGCCAAGTCCACCGCCGACGTGTCCTATCTCAACGATCTGTATCGTGCGCGCGCCGAGCGCGCCGGCGTCGTGTATATCGATGTGTGGGACGGTTTCGTCGACGAGGGCGGCAAGTACACGAACTTCGGTCCCGACTATGAAGGCCAGACGCGCCGCCTGCGTTCCGGCGACGGCGTGTATTTCACCAAATACGGCGCGCGCAAGCTGGCGCACTACGTCGAGCGCGAACTGCGCCGTTACATGAGCAACCGCGTTCCGGTGGCGCTGCCCTCGGGGCCGATCGCGCCGGTGCCGGGCGATAACAAGCCCGCGGCGCGGCCTTTGGCCGGGCCGGTGGTGCCGCTCACCAACACGCCGGCCAACTCGGATCAGTTGCTTGGCGCAAGCACCGGTGGGCCGAACCACGGCGACGCCATCGCCGCGCAAGTGCTGGTGAAAGGCGATCCGGTCTACGCGCCGCGCGGCCGCGCCGACGATTTCGTCTGGCCGCTTGGCAGCGATGCCGCGCGCCCGACGCAGCCGGTCGCCGCTGGCGAGCCGTCAACACCGCCGACGACGACTGCGGCTCTTCCAGACGCTGCGACATCGGTTTCGGCACCGTCACCTGGCGCGCAGCCGGCGGAGCGAAAGACCGAAACACAAATCGAGCCAAAGCGCGAACCGGCCGAACGTAAAACGCATAGGCCCAGGCCGAAGCGCACTGCCGAACAACAGCAGCCTCCGCGCGGCCCGTTCGATTTTGCGCCGCCGCGCCCACAACAGCCGGCGCGGCAGCAGCAGTCGCGCGGTCCGTTCGATTGGTTCAGGTAGGCCAATCCGTCCAACAAGCACGGCATTTGGCCGTCATCCTGAGGCGCGAGCGAAGCGAGCCTCGAAGGATGACGGGCACCGACTCATTGGCCGTTCATCCTTCGAGGCCCGCGCTGCGCGTGGGCACCTCAGGATGACGGGTCTCAGCGCGGCAGCGTGGTCGTTCCCATCAGGAACTTGTCGACCGAGTGGGCGCACTGGCGGCCTTCGCGGATCGCCCACACCACCAGCGACTGGCCGCGGCGCATGTCGCCGGCGGCGAACACCTTCGGCACTGAGGTGAGATAGGCGTTGGTGTCGGCGCTGACGTTGCCGCGCTGGTCGAGTGCCACCTCGAGCGCATTGAGCATGCCCTCGTGCACCGGATGCACAAAACCCATGGCAAGCAAGACGAGATCGGCTTCGATCTCAAACTCGGTGCCCGGGATCGGCTGGAACTTGGCGTCGGCCTGCACGCAGTGCAGCTTCTTCACATGGCCGTTCTCGCCGGAGAACTTCTGCGTCAGCACCGCGAACTCGCGCGTGGCGCCTTCCTCGATGCTGGACGAGATCCGCAGCTTCAGCGGCCACAGCGGCCAAGTCAGGTCCTTGTTTTCCTTCTCGGGCGGCTGCGGCATCACTTCGAGATTGATGACCGAGACCGCGCCCTGGCGGATCGAGGTGCCGATGCAGTCAGAACCGGTGTCGCCGCCGCCGATGACGACGACCTTCTTGCCGGTAGCGAGGATCGGCGCGATGTCGTTGCTCTGCGGCTCGTTGCTGATGCGGCGGTTCTGCTGCGGCAGGAAATCCATGGCGAAATGGATGCCCGCGAGCTCACGGCCGGGCACCGGCAGATCGCGCGCCTTCTCGGCGCCGCCGGAGAGCACGACCGCGTCGTGCTCCTTCACCAACTGGTCGACGGGCATCGTCACGCCGACATGGACGCCGTAATGGAACTGCACGCCCTCGGCCTGCATCTGCTCGACGCGGCGGTCGACGTGGATCTTTTCCATCTTGAAGTCGGGGATGCCGTAGCGGAGCAGGCCGCCGGCCTTGGCCCAGCGCTCGTAAACGTGCACCTCATGGCCAGCGCGCGCGAGCTGCTGCGCGCAGGCGAGGCCGGCCGGGCCTGAGCCGACCACGGCGACCTTCTTGCCGGTCTTCACCGTCGCGACTTCGGGCTTAAGCCCAAGCGCTATGGCGCGGTCGGCGATCTCGCACTCGATCGTCTTGATGGTGACCGGGTTGTCGTCGATGTTGAGCGTGCACGACGCTTCGCACGGCGCCGGGCACACGCGGCCGGTGACTTCCGGGAAATTGTTGGTCGAGTGCAGGTTGCGCGCTGCTTCGCCCCAATGGCCGCGATAGACCAGATCGTTCCAGTCCGGAATCTGATTATTCACCGGACAGCCGGTGGGCGCGCCGGTGATGCGGCTGGTGCCGTGGCAATAGGGCACGCCGCAATCCATGCAGCGCGCGGCCTGCGCGCGCACGTCCGTGTCCGGCAGCGGCAGCACGAACTCGTGCCAATGCTTTACACGCTCCGCGACCGGCTGATAGTCGCGATCCTCGCGTTCGATTTCCAGAAACCCGGTGACCTTACCCATACTTACTCCGCAGCCTGCATCGTGGCGGCCTTCTCCTTTGCCATGTCAGCGAGCGCGCGGCGGTATTCGACCGGCATCACCTTCTTGAACAGAGGACGATAACGCTTCCAATCGGCGAGAATATCGGCCGCGCGCTTGGAGCCCGTGTAGCGCGCGTGGTCGGCGATCAGCTTGTAGAGCCGCTCGGCGTCCATGCTGGTCAGGTCGGCCATGATGTCGACGCGGCCGTGGCTTTCCAGATCCTGCGCGAACTCGCGCTCGGCGACTTCCTTCTCTTCCTGTACCGGCTCGAGATCGACCATCGCCATGTTGCAGCGGGATTTGAACGAGCCGTCCTCGTCGAGCACATAGGCAATGCCGCCCGACATGCCGGCGGCGAAGTTGCGCCCGGTCATGCCGAGCACGACGACGATGCCGCCCGTCATATATTCGCAGCCGTGGTCGCCGGTGCCTTCCACGACGACGGTGGCGCCGGAATTGCGCACGGCGAAGCGTTCGCCGGCGATCCCGCGGAAATAGCACTCGCCGGCGATGGCGCCGTACATCACCGTGTTGCCGACGATGATCGACTCCTCCGGCACGATGCTGGAGTCCGCAGACGGGCGGATGATGATGCGCCCGCCGGAAAGGCCCTTGCCGACGTAGTCGTTGGCGTCGCCTTCGAGCTCGAAGGTGACGCCGCGCGCGAGCCAGGCGCCGAAGCTCTGCCCGGCGGTGCCGGTGAAGCGCACGTGAATGGTGCCGTCGGGCAGGCCTTCATGGCCGTAGCGCTTGGCCACTTCGCCCGAAAGCATGCCGCCGCAGGCGCGGTTGGTGCTGTTGATGGTCGTCTGCAGGCGCACCGGAGCGCCGCGGTCGAGCGAAGCCTGCGACTCGGCGATCAGCTTGCGGTCGAGAATGTCGTGGATCTTGTGATCCTGCGTCTCGCACTTGAAGATCGCCGTGCCCTTGGCCGCCTGCGGCTTCACGAACAGCTTGGAGAAGTCGAGGCCCTTGGCCTTCCAGTGCTCCACCAGCTTGCGCTGATCGAGCATCTGCATCTGGCCGACCATCTCGTCGATGCTGCGATAGCCGAGCGCGGCCATGATCTCGCGCACTTCCTCGGCGACGAAGAAGAAGTAGTTGATGACGTGTTCGGGCTGGCCCTTGAAGCGCTTGCGCAGCACCGGGTCCTGCGTCGCGACGCCGACAGGGCAGGTGTTGAGATGGCACTTGCGCATCATGATGCAGCCCGCGGCGATCAGTGGCGCCGTCGCGAAGCCGAATTCGTCGGCGCCAAGCAATGCGCCCACGACCACGTCGCGGCCGGTGCGCAGCCCGCCGTCGACCTGCACGGCGATGCGGCCGCGCAGCCGGTTGGCGACCAGCGTCTGATGCGTTTCGGCGAGGCCGATTTCCCACGGCGAACCGGCATGCTTGACCGAGGTGAGGGGAGCGGCACCCGTGCCGCCCTCGTAGCCGGCGATGGTCACGTGGTCGGCGCGCGCCTTGGAGACGCCGGCGGCGACGGTGCCGACACCGATCTCGGACACGAGCTTCACCGACACGTCGCCGGCCGGATTGACGTTCTTGAGATCGAAGATGAGCTGCGCCAGGTCCTCGATCGAATAGATATCGTGGTGCGGCGGCGGCGAGATCAGGCCGACGCCGGGAGTCGAATGACGCACCTTGGCGATGGTCTTGTCGACTTTGTGTCCCGGCAACTGGCCGCCTTCGCCGGGCTTGGCGCCCTGCGCCATCTTGATCTGCATCATGTCCGAATTGACGAGATACTCGGCGGTGACGCCAAAGCGCCCGGAGGCCACCTGCTTGATGGCTGAGCGCATGCTGTCGCCGTTCGGCAGCGGCTTGTAGCGATCGCTCTCCTCGCCGCCTTCGCCGGTGTTCGACTTGCCGCCGATGCGGTTCATGGCGATGGCGAGCGTGGTGTGCGCTTCGCGTGAGATCGAGCCGTAGGACATGGCGCCGGTGGAGAAGCGGCGAACGATGTTCTTGGCCGGTTCGACTTCAGCCAGCGGCACCGGCTTGCGGCCGTCTTCCTCGGCGGTCTTGATGCGGAACAGGCCGCGGATGGTCAGCAGCCGTTCGCTCTGATCGTCCACCACCTGCGCGAAGGCGCGGTAGCTGTCTTGCGAATTGCCGCGCACGGCGTGCTGGAGCCGCTGCACCGTCTCGGCGGTCCAGACGTGATCCTCGCCGCGCACACGGACGGCATAGTCGCCGCCGACATCGAGCATCGAGCGATAGATCGGCGCTTCGCTGAAGGCGTCGCGGTGGCGGCGCACGGCCTCTTCCGCGATCTCGGCGAGGCTGACGCCTTCGATCCGCGTGTGCGTGCCGGTGAAATACTTGTCGACGAAGTCCTGCTTCAGGCCGACGGCGTCAAAGATCTGCGCGCCGCAATAGGACTGGTAGGTGGAGATGCCCATTTTGGACATCACCTTCAAAAGCCCCTTGTCGATCGACTTGATGTAGCGCTTGACGATCTCCTTGTCCTCGAGCTTCTGCGGCAGGTCGTCCTTCATGGCGACCAGCGTCTCGAAGGCGAGGTAGGGGTTGATCGCTTCCGCGCCGTAGCCGGCCAGGCAGGCAAAGTGATGCACTTCGCGCGGCTCGCCCGTCTCCAGCACCATGCCGACCGAGGTGCGCAGGCCGTTGCGGATGAGATGATGATGCACGGCGGCGCAGGCGAGCAGCACCGGGATCGGGATGCGATCCGCGCTCATCTTGCGGTCGGAGAGGATGATGATGTTGCAGCCGTTGCGCACTTCCTCTTCGGCGCGTTCGCACAGCGCATCGATCGCCCAGCCCATGCCGTCGATGCCGTGCTCGGCCGGATAGGTGATGTCGAAGGTGTAGGACTTGAAATGATCGCCGCTCATCTCGGAGATGGCGCGGATCTTCTCCAGGTCTTCGTTGGTGAGGATCGGCTGACGGACCTCGAGACGCTTGGTCTTCGACGTGCCTTCGAGGTCGAAAATGTTCGGCCGCGGCCCAATGATGGAGACGAGGCTCATCACCAGCTCTTCGCGGATCGGATCGATCGGCGGGTTGGTGACCTGTGCGAAGTTCTGCTTGAAATACGTGAACAGCGATTTCGGCTTATTCGACATCGCCGAGATTGGCGCGTCGTTGCCCATGGAGCCGACGGCTTCCTCGCCGGTGGTTCCCATCGGCGTCATCAGCACGCGGAGGTCTTCCTGCGTGTAGCCGAAGGCCTGCTGACGATCGAGCAGCGGCAGATTTGAAATGGGCGCTACATTGGCGGTGCCCGGAAGTTCCTCGAGCACGATCTGCGTGCGCTCGAGCCACTCCTTGTAGGGATGACTCTTGGCCAACGTCGCCTTCAACTCCTCATCGGGAATGAGGCGGCCCTCGTCGAGATCGACGAGCAGCATCTTGCCCGGCTGCAGGCGCCACTTCTTGACGATGTCCTTTTCCGCGATCGGCAGCACGCCCATCTCGGACGCCATGATGATGCGATCGTCGCGGGTCAGGAAATAGCGGGCCGGACGCAAGCCGTTGCGGTCGAGCGTTGCGCCGATCTGGCGGCCGTTGGTGAAGGCGAGCGCAGCGGGGCCGTCCCACGGCTCCATCAGCGCGGCGTTGTATTCGTAGAAGGCGCGGCGCTCATCGTTCATGAGCGGATTGCCCGCCCAGGCTTCCGGCACCATCATCATCATCGCGTGCGCGAGCGAGTAGCCGCCCTGCACCAGGAATTCGAGCGCGTTATCGAAGCAGGCGGTGTCCGACTGGCCTTCGTAGGAGATCGGCCAGAGCTTGCTGATGTCCTTGCCGAACAGCGGCGAGGCGACCGACGCCTGCCGCGCCGCCATCCAGTTGACGTTGCCGCGCAGCGTGTTGATCTCGCCGTTGTGGGCGAGATAGCGGTACGGGTGCGCCAGCGACCAGGTCGGGAAGGTGTTGGTCGAGAAGCGCTGGTGCACCAGGGCGATTGCGCTTTCGAAATCCGGGTCGTGCAGATCGGGATAATACGAGCCGAGCTGGTCGGCCAGGAACATGCCCTTGTAGATCACCGTGCGGCACGAGATCGACACCGGGTAATAGCCGGACGTGCGGCGCTCACGGCGCTTGTAGATGGCGTTCGAGATCGACTTGCGCAGGATGTAGAGGCGGCGCTCGAATTCGTCCTCGGAGACCTTCTTCTTGCCGCGGCCGATGAACACCTGCATGTGCTTCGGCTCGGTCGGCTTGACCGATTCACCGAGCGTCGAATTGTCCGTCGGCACGTCGCGCCAGCCGAGCAGCGTCAGTCCTTCGCGCGCGATCACTTCCGCGTAGATGTCGCGGATGATCTGCCGCCAGTTGTTGTCGACAGGCATGAACAGATAACCGACGGCATATTCGCCCGGCGCCGGAAGCGTGAAGCCGAGTTCGGCCGTCTTTTTGGCGAAGAACTTATGCGGGATCTGCACCAGGATGCCGGCGCCATCGCCCATGCGCGGATCGGCGCCGGTGGCGCCGCGGTGCTCGAGATTGCAGAGAATCTGCAGGCCGTCTTGCACGATCTGGTGCGACTTGCGGCCCTTGATGTCGGCGATGAAGCCGACGCCGCACGCATCCTTGTCGAGCGCCGGATCGTAGAGGCCCTGCGCTTCCGGCACGCCGGGATCGGCGGTGGCGATGCGTTTGAGCGCGGCCGCGTCGGCGCGCGGCGCCGCTTCGCGTTCGACTATCTTCGCGCTCTTCATTTGCTCGCTCATCTCGTCCTGCCTCGCCGGCTTGGCCTTGAGCCTCCGGCGTACCCGCCGCGTTCACCGCACCTAAGGTGCCGCGGCCAAACCACAACTAATCTCGAGAAGGGGCAGCCTTGCCCGGCTTATCGACGCCCGGCTGCTCCCGTTGCTACCAGCGATGCCAGCCCGTCCGCCATCGTGGCAACCGCCATTAGGACAGCATTGCTGTCCTAATGGACCATGCCAAATTTTGCACCGCCAGACAAGACTGGTCCACGCCCGAATTCGTGAACCCTTTCGCTTTGTTGCGGCGGCCCTTCACAACCAAGCAAGAAGAGGACCACGGGCCGCGTTCCCGCGCAATGCCGTTGCGTTGGCGGAAGGCTCTGCGAAGACGCCGCGGCGGTTAACCGTTTAACCGTGGAATCGGGAAAAAGCCGCGCCAATTCTACACTTCGGTAAGGTCGCGAAAACAGGGGTGGAGAGTCATGTCCGATCAGGTCGCGGCCGCGTCACAACGCATGAGCAAGTTGCCCGGAGACGTCGCGATGGCGCGCCTCGCCGACCGGCTCCTGGAAATGGCGCCGCCGACCGCGCCGTCCGGTCTCACCGCATTGCCGTCCACCTCGATGCCGCGGCCGTCGCCGGCGGTCGCCGCCGCGCTAGCCACCAGCGCGGCGATTTCGGCGCGGGCGGCGGAGCGGGCCCGGCGCTCGCGTTCGGTCGTCGGGATGATGGTCGACGGCTTCGTGGCGGCCTGCTCATTCCTCCCCTATGCGCTGGTGGGGCTGGCGCTGCGCCTGACCATGGCGCTGGTGTTCTTCCTCGACGGCCAGACCCGCATCGACGGCCCGCTCGTGCCTCTCAAAGTGCAGGATTTCAGCCTCTCCGTGACGCTGCCGCTCGGGGTGAAGGCTGAAACCGTCAACGCCTTCCTGACCCAGATCCCGCCGCTGCCGGTGCCGCCAGCACTGGCGGCCTATGTGCTGAGCTACGCCGAGTTCGTGCTGCCGATCTTGCTGCTGCTCGGTTTCGCCACGCGTTTCTCGGCACTGGCGCTGTTGGCGTTGACGGTGGCGCTCCAACTTTTTGTGATGCCGCAGGCGCTGTGGACGACGCATATCTATTGGGCGTCGATCCTGCTCGTGCTCGTCTCGCTCGGGCCTGGGCAGTTGTCGGTCAATGCCATTATCCGTTTCATCGCGCGCCGGTAGACCCATGCGAACAGCGCTGACCATCGGACTGGGTGCCGGACTGCTCGCCGCGACGCTGTCTTTGGTCGCCGCGCGCTCGCAGCCGCCGCAGCCCGTCGCCCCCGCCGACCTGCGGCCGCTCGACGAGATCCTCGTCACCGCGAGCCAGATGGGGCTCGTGCCGGCCGGCAAGCCGTTGCGGCGCGGGCCGTACTATGTGTTCCACGCCTATGACCGGCGCGGGTTGGAAGTGCGCGTCGTCGCCGATGCGCAGCTTGGCGATATTCTCTCGGTGGTGCCCGCCGGTCCGATCGCGCTGGTGTCGCCGAAGGATCGGCCGCCGCGCATCATCCACGTGCCGCAGCCGGGCGAGAGCAATGCCAGCGTCCCCGACCGCGACGAGCCCGAGGCCGATAGCGACGCGGACGAGGATGACGCCGCGCCGCCGCGCCGCGTTCTGCCGAAGGCGCCCTCCCGCCAGGAAACGCCCGCTGTGCCACGCCGCGATCTGAGCAAAGCCGAGGCCGACCGCCGCACGATGCTCGACGTGCCGCCCCCGTCCCCGAACAGCCTGACGCCGATCTATCCGACGCCGCGTTTCACCGAGAAGCCGGAAGCGGCGGAAGCACCGGCGTCCGGCGAGTCCAAACCGGATACCCCATAAAAAAGCGCCCCGGGGCATCCGGGGCGCTCTCGTCGTCTTGGAGATTGCGTCGCCGTTAGGCGGCCTGGGTGTCGATCACCCGCGGCTGCGCCTGACCGTTGCCGATCGGAATCTGGCGCGGCTTCTTCGCCTCGGGAATCTCGCGCACGAGATCGACGTGCAGCAATCCATTCTCGAGTTTCGCGCCTTTTACGACGACATAGTCTGCAAGCTGGAAGACGCGCTCGAAAGCGCGCGCTGCGATGCCCTGATAGAGCACCTCGCCGTTCTGCTCGTCCTTCGCCTGCTTGTTGCCCTTGATCGTCAGCGCGTTCTCTTTCGCCTCGATCGACAGGTCGCTCTCGCCGAAGCCGGCGACTGCGACCGTGATGCGATAGGCGTTCTCGCCGGTGCGCTCGATGTTATAGGGCGGGTAGCCGGGGGAGGCCTCGAAGCCGTCCAGCATCGAGAACAGCCGGTCAAAGCCGACGGTGGAGCGATAAAGGGGAGCAAGATCGAATGTACGCATGGCATATCCTCCTTCGTTGAGCGACATGCGGTAAGTCCGCCGTATGGCCGGACCTGACCGTTTCGCAGCCATCATGGCCTGCGACGTCCAGGGATGTAGGGAGGGTGTTTTGACCTCGCAAGAGGCTGGGGGGGCAGTCGGTAAACGACTGAATCTAAAATATTTTCCGTCCTCCACGTGCGGCCGATTGAGGTACCGCGCGGCCCTGCTATAACGCGCGAAGGCCCCTCGGACCTGCCGATTCCCGGCTTTTCATGAAGCTCGTCGACATCCCCGCCAATCCGGTGCCCGACAATGCCGTGTCCGGCGCCATCAAGACCTCGGACGGGGTCACGCTCCGCTTTGCGCGCTGGGCGCCGCCGCCCGGGCGCAAGGGCACCGTGGTGCTGCTGCAAGGCCGCGCCGAGTTCATCGAGAAATATTACGAGACGGTGCGCGACCTGCGCGCGCGCGGCTTCGCGGTGGCGACCTTCGACTGGCGCGGGCAGGGCCTTTCGGAGCACAAGCTCTCCGACCGCAACAAAGGCTACGTGCGGAATTTCGCCGACTACGGCCGCGACCTAGACGCCGTCATGTCGCAGGTGGTGCTGCCCGACTGCCCGCCGCCGATCTTCGCGCTCGGGCATTCGATGGGCGGCGCCATCGCCATCAAGGCCTGCCACGACGGCAGCCGCTGGTTCGAGCGCGTGGTGCTGTCGGCGCCGATGATCGCGCTGCCGCCGGGCGTGCTCACGCGCGCCGCCGGGCCTCTCGCACGGTTCATGCGCCTGCTCGGCCGCGGCGGCGCCTATGTGCCGACGCGCGACGGCGTGGCGGGCCGGCAGGACTTCATTGGCAATGTGCTCACGTCCGATCCGGTGCGCTACGCGCGCAATGCCGCGGTGCTGGAGGAGGAGCCCGAGCTTGGCCTTGGCCCGCCGACCATCGCCTGGGCCGACGGCGCATTGCGGCTGATGAAGCGCTTCGCCGATCCGGCTTTCGCCGGACACATCCGCCAGCCGCTATTGATGGTGGCGGCCGGGCGCGACGAGGTCGTCTCCACGCCGGCGATCGAGACCTTCGGGCTCAATCTGCTGGCCGGACGGCATCTCATCCTCGCCGGCGCCAGGCACGAGATCCTGCAGGAGCAGGATCACTATCGCGGCCAGTTCTGGGCGGCGTTCGATGCGTTTGTGCCGGGGACGCCGCGGTATTGAAGTGCGCTGGTGTCTAACCTCTCCCCTCATGGTGAGGAGCGCCGCTCTGGCGGCGCGTCTCGAACCATTAGGCCGAGGCGGCCAACACGTCCGCTCATGCCCGCGGACGCGGGCATCCAGTTTTTGCCACAGGCCCGGAAAGCGCTGGATTCCCGCTTGCGCGGGAATGAGCGGAGTATGTGGCACGGCTCGCCGCAACACTCTCCGCCCTCGGGGGAAAGATAAGCGCGCCGGTCACAGCGCGTTCAACTCGTGATGCATTTTCTTTTCGTCGAGTGCGCCGTCCCATTTGGCGACGACCATAGTGGCGACGCCGTTACCGACCAGGCTGGTGAAGGTCAGCGCTTCCGACATCAGGCGGTGAACGCCGATGACCAAGGCGATGCTTTCGACCGGAATGATATTCTGGGCGGAGAGCGTCGCCGCCATCGTCACGAAGGCCGCACCAGCCACACCGGCCGATCCTTTCGCGGTCAGCAGAGAGATCAGAACAAGGCCGATCTGTTCGGACAGGCCGAACGGGGTATTGGTCGCCTGCGCGAGGAATACGGCCGCCGTGGTGATGTAAAGACAGGTCCCTTCGAGATTGAAGGAATAGCCGGTCGGAATAACCAAGCCGACGACGGACTCGTCGCAGCCTAGCAGTTCCAGCTTGCGCACCAACTGCGGGAGTACCGATTCCGTCGTGGTGGTGGCGAAGACGATAAGGACTTCCTCGCGAATATAGCGCAGGAACTTCCAGAGGCTGAACCCGGCGAGCCGCGCGGCCAGGCCCATGAACACGCCGACGAAGATCGCCGAGGTAATGTAAAAGCAGAGGACGAGCTTCGACAAGCCGAGCAGCGAGCCGGCGCCGAATTTGCTGATGGTGAATGCGATGGCGCCAAAGGCGCCGATCGGCGCCACCATCATGATGACGCCGACCACGCGGAACAGCGCCTTGTTGAGGCTGTCGATCAGAGCGACAATCGGCTCGCCGTGCTTGCCCATCGCCGGCAGCACCGAGCCGAACAGGATCGCCAGCAACAGAACGCCCAGCAGATTGCCTTCGGAGAAAGCTCCAATAAACGTCTTGGGAATGATGTTCATCAGAAAGTCGATCGCATCGGCGTGCTGCGCGGCGGTCGTGTAGACCTTGACCGTTGCCGGGTTGAGCGCATGCACGTCGACGTTCATGCCGTCGCCGGGCCGCCAGATATTGACGACGAGGAGGCCGACGAGCAGCGCGATCGTGGTCATGACTTCGAAGTAGATCAGCGCTTTCAAGGCGACGCGGCCGACCTTCTTCATCTCGCCGATGCTGGCGATGCCGTGCACCACCGTGCAGAAGATGATCGGCGCAATCAGCATCCGGATGAGCTTGATGAAGCCGTCGCCGAGCGGATGCAGGTGCTCGCCGATCTGCGGGAAGAATATTCCGACCAGGACGCCAAGGACTATGCCTGCGGCGACCTGAAACGACAGGTCCTGGTAAATCGGTTTCCGGCGCAAAACCGGTGCGCCGACAGCTTGTGCCTCGGACATTATATCCTCCTCATTCTATTATTGATTTTTGCAGTTATGAAAACGAAGCGCCTCGGTTCGTCAGTCAGCGTTCCTAAAGTTGCGGCGTCTACGATGCAATCTTCTCACGCTGGCCAGCCTCGCCGGCCTCGATCAGCGGTACGTTCCAGGCGTCGTAGCCGTAGACCCATTCCGTGCTGGTCTGGTGCTGAAGCCAGGTGTTGACGCGCGAGCGCTGCTGGATCTGCGTCGCCCTCGGCTTACGGTTCGCCTCATAGCGCTTGAACGCCGCGTTGAAGCCGTCCGCACCGGCGCCCTCGAGGCAGCGTGCGAGCACCGCCGCGTCCTCCAGCGCCATGGCCGCGCCTTGCGCCATGTAGGGTGGCATCGGATGGCAGGCATCGCCGAGTAGGGCGATGCGGCCCTCGACCCAATGGGTGAACGGGTCACGTTCCATCAGCGCCCACTTGTACGCCTCCGGGCACGCGTTCAGCACCTTGCGAACTTCCGGATTGAACGCTGCGAATTCGGCGCGCAATACGTCCATGTCGCCTTTGGTCGACCAGGATTCGGTTGTCATCCATTTCGCGTCCTCCGGCTGGCTGGTGACGAAGTAGATCTCGTCACGCGCCGCCGTGATGTAATAGATGACGATGTGGCGGTCGGGTCCCCACCACTTGGTGCGCGAGAGATTGATCTGATCGCCGCCCAGCAACGATGCCGGAAAGACGGCGCGATAGGCGATACGCCCGCTGAAACGGGGCGCCTCTTCGCCGAGGATGGCGTCGCGCACCACGGAGTGAACGCCGTCCGCCGCGACCAGAGCGTCCACTGTCGCTGCCGACCCGTCGGCAAAAGAGAGCTTCACCGAAGACGAACTCTGATCGACGCCGGCAAGCTTGCGGCCGAACTCGACGACGCCGGGCGGCACTGCGTCAGCAAGCAGACCGTGCAAGTCGGCGCGATGCATCGCCAGATAAGGGACGCCATAGCGTTCTTCGAACACCTTGCCGGCAGGGACCTCGTTGGTGACCGCGCCCGTGTCGTAGTCGCGATTGAGCAGCGTTTGCGGCTGGAAGGCGACCTTGAGGAGCTTCTCCTCGAGCCCGATGCCGCGCAGCACGCGCACAGGATTCGGCGCCATCTGGATGCCCGCGCCGACGCGGGCAAATCTCGTCGCTTGTTCGAAGACGCGGACCTTGAACCCGCGTTGCGAGAGCACCGCTGCGACAGCCAAGCCGCCGATGCCGGCGCCGACGATGCCGATGGTCCCATTGGTCTGCTGCATGATTTCGTTCCTGTCGCTCAGGCGTCGCCCCAAGCGCGAAAATTTCCGGCGGCGGCCAGGCCGCCAAAGGAGGGCGGATTTGTCTCTTGCCAGTGGGGGCGGGGCAAAGACCTTTTCGGCATTCCTAGCGATACATGGCGAGCATGACTGGCCGGGCGCGTCTGATGAAGGATTGAGACTGTTAGTCGCTGTTCGCCGCGAGGCGCAGCGCCCCAGGCCATTCGCGCCGCGCGACCAGGTCCGCGACCGTTTTCTTGATCGCCTCGACAGCGACATGGCCCGCGGCGGACAGCCCTGCGTCGCGGCGGAAGGTCAGCGCCAGTGTTGAATGAAGATTGCGGCCGCTGATCGGCACAGCGACCAGTTCGCCTCGTTCGGATTGTTTTTGCACCGGCGGCAGCGTCATCACACCGTGGCCGAGCCCCGCCGCGATCAAGTTACGGGTCAGCGCCGCGCCGTCAGCCTCCATCACCACGTTCAATTGGATCCCGTGACGCGCCGCCATTTGTTCCAGGATGAGCCGGCTGTAATGCGGATACGAGGGAAGGATCAGCGGCAGACGCAGCAGCTCTTTGATGGCGATACTGCGCCGTCCGCTCTGCGAGCCGGGTGGCGAGACGACGAACATCGCCTCCTGCACGAGCGGAATTATGCGCAGCGCCGGACTCGGCAACGGATTATGCACGACGATCAGGTCGGCCTTGCCGGAGACAGCCAGTTCCTGCAAAGCGCCGCCGATCGCCTCGACGACGTGAACGGAGATTTCCGGGTGCGATTGCGCCAGCGCCTTGATGAGGTGGGGCATGATGATGCCGCCGGCGGCCGGTGGCACGGCGATGGCGACGTGGCCGGTGACCAGCGCGGTGTCGGCGCTGACTTCATCCTTGATCTGCCGCAGCGTCTGAATCAGGAATTCGGCGCGCTTGAGAACGATGGAGCCTGCGGGGGTCACCTCGACGCCGCGCGCATGCCGCCGCAGCAGTTTGACGCCCAGCTCGCCCTCAAGCTTGCGGATCTGACGGCTGAGCGCCGGCTGCGCGATGCGCAGCTCTTCGGCGGCGCGCGATAGACTTTGCAGCCGGGCGATATAAACGAAGTTTCGGAGTTCCCTGATGTCCATCTGTCGGGTCTAAGCGTGCGCCCTAGCCCTTCGCGAGCAACTCACTTGCTTTCAGACTTATAAACACCTGCGTCCTTGGCCCAGCGGAACACTTGCTGAGCGCCGCCGGTGCGGCCTTTGACGATCAGATCGAAATGCCCGTTGGTCACGTGCGGCGAGACGATGAGCACGTTCGCAGCCTCGCTGATGTCGTGGTCGCGGGTCCCGTCCTTGTGCCAGTCGCCGGCGATGTCGGCATCGGCGGACATCGGCACTGCGAGCACCTGTTTCAGCCGATCGCCTTCGACGGTGAACAGGCAAAGGCCGCCGAAGTTCGCGCCGCCGCCGGAATAGCCCTCCATCCAGCTGACGCGCAGGCCGAAGGCCGGCTGGTCGGGCGCAATCTTGTACGGAGCGAGATCGAATTGCTCGGCAATGGCGAAATCAATGATGCCGTTCTTCGCATCATTGGCTGCCATGGGCTGCTGCGGCAGGCTGGACTTGCTCCAGTCCATCGCGCAGTCGATTGGGCCGCTCGCGGCGACCAGTGACGCCGGTGTGCCCTGCCGCGCCTCGACCAGACCGAGATAGACGTGCAGCGGCGGCTCTTTGTTGTCGTCGTCGGGGACGAGCGATCGCTCGCAGCGCGGCTCGCTCGCGCTATAGGGCTCGGCCCCTCCGGTGCAGACGATGGCGAGACTCTGGTCCGGGTGGACGGGCCATGGCTTGGCGCCGACCAGATTCACCTTTGCGGTGTCGCCGGCCGGAATCAGAAGTGTCGTGAGGGCGCTGGACGTCAGCGGAGCGGCCAGATGAATGCCGAGCAGGTCCGGCGCCGGCTTGCCCTCCATCTGCTCGGAGAAGTTTTTGCGCGCTTCCGGCGTTTTGAGATGCGGCTTGACCTGGTCGAGCGAGTGCACGGTTTCCGCCCAGGCCGGCTGAATCACGGCAAGCGCGAGGGCGATGGCGGCACGTTTGAGCATTCTCAACTCAGCCCTTCAGCATTTCCAGCGCCGCGGCGTGCACGCGCTTGTCGCCGGCGACGACGATGCGGCCGCCGGCCTGTGCCGGGCCGTTCTCCCAGGTGGTGACGATGCCGCCGGCCCCGGTGATGATCGGGATCAGCGGCACGATGTCGTGCGGCTTGAGTTCGGTCTCGATGATGAGGTCGATCTGCCCCGCGGCCAGCATGCAATAGGCGTAGCAGTCGCCGCCATAGCGCGAGAGCTTCACGACGTTCTCGACAGTGCGGAATGCGGCGCGGTCGGTCTCGTTCATCAACAGCGGGCTGGTGGTGAACAACAGCGCGTCGTCGAGCCCCGAACAGGCGCGCACGCGCAAAGCGCGGTTTCCCGCCGGGCCGCGATAGTGCGCGCCGCCGCCGTCGCCGGAGAAGCGCTCGCGCGTGAACGGCTGATGCATCATGCCGAACACCGGCTCGCCGAAGCGCATGAGGCCGATCAGCGTGCCCCAGGCCACCATGCCGGCAATGAACGACTTGGTGCCGTCGATCGGATCGAGCACCCAGACATATTCGGCGTCGGTGTGCTCGCCGCCATATTCCTCGCCGAGAATGCCGTGGGCGGGGAAGCTCTTGCGGATGAGGGCGCGCATGGCGTCCTCGGCTGCCCGGTCGGCCGCGGTGACGGGATCGAAGCCGCCCGCCTTCTTGTTCTCCACCGTCAAGGCGGTCCGGAAGAACGGGAGGATGGTGTCACCCGAGGCGCCAGCGAGCCGGTCGACGAAGGTGGAGAAGTCGATTGCTGTCATGCCCGGCGCCTTCCGTTTCGCCTTCCGCGTATCGGAGTGCGGGGCGGCCGGCAATGGCCGGGGACGGTACTCGCGTGCAGCACAGCAATGTGAGGGGCCGCGTGAACCGCAGACCTCGGACGGTAGAGGGAGAGGTAATTTGCCGCAATGTGGCCTTTTCGCCACCAATCGGCGCAAAAAGCCTCAGCTTTTCTCCAGAATTCAGGTTTCAGCCATGCGCTATAAGCATGGGATTTCACAAGAAGGTCCTTGATTTTTGTGCGCCGCACTGTAGCTTATTGCAACGCGGTAACGAGAGTTACCGCTGCCCTCCTTGGGCGTTTCCTCCCTAGACTTGGGCCGCTTGCATCCGCGAGCGGCCCCTTTTTTTTGCGTGATGGATTTAGTGGCGCTGGAGCATGATTGCTTTTGCGTCGCCACTTGCTCCCCCGCTTTCGCGGGGACGAGCGGGAGACGGACTTATTCCGCCGCCGCCGCGCGATAGGGCCGCAATTCCTCCAACGGGATTTCGCCGAGACGTTTGCCCAGCGTCTCCATGTCGGCGGCCAGGCGGGAGAAGCCTGCCGTGCGCTCGTAACGGCGCTCGTCCATATAGAGCGCGCGATTGAGCTCGAGCTGGATCGCGTGCAGGCCGGCGGCCGGATTGCCGTAATGCTCGGTGATGAAGCCGCCGGCATAGGGCTTGTTACGGCTCACCGTGTAGCCCATGGCGCGCAACGTCTGTTCGACCGTTTCGGCCACGATGCCGACGCAGCTGGTGCCGTAGCGGTCGCCGAGCACGAATTCCGGCCGCGCCCGCTCGTCGCGGTGGCCGGCGTTCGACGGCATCGAGTGGCAGTCCACCAGGATCGCGGCGCCGAAATCCCGATGCAGCTTGGTGAAAAGCCGCCGCAGCGCGCGGTGGTAGGGCTTGTAGAGGCTTTCGATCCGCGCCAGCGCGTCGTCGACCGGGATGCGCTGGTCGTAGATCTCCTGGGCGTCGCCGACCACCCGGGCGACGGTGCCGAGGCCGCCGGCAACGCGCATGGAGCGCGTATTGGCGAAGGAGGGCAGGCGGCCTTCGAACATGCGCGGGTCGAGTTCATAGGGCTCGCGATTGACGTCGACGAAGCAGCGCGGGAAGTGCGCGTGCATCAGCGGATAGCCGTGCCGGACCACGCCGCCGATCAGCTCGTCGACGAACGAGTCTTCCGAGCGGCGCAGCGTGCCGATATCGAGGCGCGACAAAAGGAGGAATTCGTGCGGGTAGGTCGAGCCGCTGTGGGGAGAATTGAAGAGGACCGGCCCCCGGCAAGAGGCCGGCTCGACGATTTCGAAGGGCGGGTCCAGCTCATCGCGGGCGGCGCTCATGGAGTGTGACGGCCATTGAAGGGATAAGATACCATTGCAGTCGGGTTCGCTTTCGGTCAGTTATAGCGTGTATTGTCCATGCGCCGCAGGACAATTCCAAGGCGGGCCTTCGGTTCACCCCTTATTTACCGACTGTGCTTCTTATGGTGCGACTGGGACCGGCCATTTGGGGATGGCGGAACGGGCGGTGAGGGAATGTCGAAAATCCTGCTGGCTGAAGACGACACGGATATGCGGCGATTCCTGGTCAAGGCGCTGCAAAACGCCGGATTCGACGTCACGTCCTACGATAACGGGCTTTCCGCCTACCAGCGGTTGCGCGAGGAGCCCTTCGAGCTGCTTTTAACCGACATCGTGATGCCGGAGATGGACGGCATCGAGCTCGCCCGCCGGGCGGCCGAACTCGACCCCGACATCAAGATCATGTTCATCACCGGCTTTGCCGCGGTGGCGCTCAACGCCGATTCGAACGCCCCGAAGCAGGCCAAGGTGCTGTCCAAGCCGATCCACCTGCGCGAGCTGGTCACCGAGGTGACCAAAATGCTGGCGGCGGCCTGACGAAAAGGCTCTTTGGGCGGCCGGCCAAACGGCCTTGCCTCGCCCGAACGGAGCCGATAAGACCTGATCCGGTAACGGGCGCTTAGCTCAGCGGAAGAGCACTACCTTGACATGGTAGGGGTCACAGGTTCGATCCCTGTAGCGCCCACCATCCATTCCGGTTTCTGCCAAGTTCTGGAGACTTCTTGAGTGTGCCCGCCAATGGCGGGCATTTTTATCGGGCACTCAGGTCTCCCGGTCGCCGGGGTGATCGAGGCTCTGTCTCCGCCCGCGAAAATTTCCGTTTCTGGCGCCGGGAGAGAAGGACGAGGCCGCAGCCGCGCCAGGCAGAGCCGTTCGAACTGGCAACCATTCGGCTGGAGCCTCACATAAGCTCGCGACGCCTACGCCGCGAGGAAGCCGACCCTCGGCAACGGCCTTGACCAGACCCGGCGCGATGAATGCCATCGGGATGGTCATGTTGATGTGACGAACACTGTACGCGTGACGCGCTGCAATCTCTTCGACGGGTTCTCTCTCGCAGATGATCGCGTCGAGCTGAGGTCTTGGTATTGAGCTGCTGGGTCACCGACACAAAGGAGAGCCCATGCGCATCGAACACTTCCACAAGCTTGGCAAAATCGGCGCGTGACTTTCAGAACGATGGCATCATAGATGCGGCCCTTGTCGCGGATTAGGCATTGTTGGCAGATCGGTGCTGCATTGATCGAGTCGAATTGAAATCCCCGCGACCCGATGTGGGTGCAGGCCTTGCTTTGTTAAAGCCTCGTAACGTCCGCCTGGTCGTCGCCGAGCGCACCGCCCACAATTCAATCTTCATAAAAAATGCAGGGCAGCCGTTGACACCGATACCACCGTGGCCAAAGCCATATCCGCAGGCGACGAAGCGGCCACTAAATCCGCTCAACGAGACGACGAAGATGATGACAAAGACCCGACATGTTGTTGCCTTTAATGTGTAGTCTAGAGCGGTCGCTGAGAGGCCGGTTTCTGCGAAATGCGCGAGTAAGTTACATCGCATTGGAGTGCGCGAGCAGCCGCAGCGGGGGTGGTACGGCAGCGCTCGACGTTCGGGCTGCGACGGATTTGTAGCGTTGTTTACCTTGGCGGGTGCCGCTTCACGGTCGAGATCTTTGAGCAATGCTCGGCGAGCATTGCGGATGCCCGCCTGCGCCACTGCCTTGGCGCTCGCCACCACTCTTGGCGGATGCGCGGTGGGCCCGGACTACGTTCCCGAGGCCGCTCCGGTCTCGAAGACATTCAAGGAGCTCAAAGGGTGGAAGGTTGCGACCCCGAGCGACTCGCTTCCGCGCGGCGACTGGTGGGAGTTCTATAAAGACGCCAATCTCAATTTGCTGATCAAGCAGGTCGAGATTTCCAACCAGAATGTTGCGGCGCAGGCGGCAGTCTACGAGCAGGCGCGCGCCCTGATCAGGGAAGCGCAGGCGGCGTTATTCCCGACTCTGGCGGCCACCTATACTGCCACACGCGCCCATTCTGGGGCGGCGGCGGGCGGCGCGGCGGGTGCAACTTCCGCTACCAACGTTACGGGGACCACCACATCGGCGTTCGTTCCCGGCGTGTCCGGTACGTGGGATCTCGACGTCTGGGGCAAGGTGCGGCGGCAGATCGAGAGCAATGCTTCCGCGGCGCAGGTGGGCGCTGCCGACCTTGCCAATGTGAAGCTTCTCGCCCAAGCGGAGCTTGCCACCGCCTATTTCAATTTGCGCGCGGCCGACGCGCTGCAGGCGCTTCTGTTGCGTACGGTTGAGGAATACAAGAAGACACTGGAGATCGTTCGTAACGAGTTCAAGGCCGGCTATTCCGTTTCGGAGGCCGACGTGGCCGCGGCCGAGGGCCAGGTCCTCAGCACGCAGTCGCAAGCCATCAATGTCGGCGTGCTGCGCGCCCAGTACGAGCATGCCATCGCGATGCTGGTTGGCCGGCCGCCGGCCGAATTGACAATCGCGCGACGACCGCTCAGCGGCGCCATTCCGAAGATTCCCGTCAGCGTTCCCTCAGCACTCCTCGAGCGGCGGCCCGATATCGCGGCCGCAGAACGAACCATGCAGGAGCAGAACGCTCTCATCGGTGTCCAGATGGCTGCATATTTCCCCGACATCAGCCTCTCTGCGGTCTTGCAGTGGAGCGGCAGCCGGCCCTTACCCTTCAATGTGGCGAGCGAGATTTGGTCTCTGGGCGGTGCGGCCACGCAGGTCGTGTTCGACGGCGGACTGCGCGGGGCGGCGGTCGACAGCGCGCGTGCGGTGTATTGGCAAAGCGTCGCCACTTATCGGCAAACTGTGCTTTCGGCTTTCCAGGGTGTCGAGGACGAACTCGCTGCCATCCGCATCCTGACGCAACAGCTCGCGGTGCAACGGGCCGCCGTCAATTCTCAGCGAGAGGCCGTTCGGGTCTACCTGAATCAGTTCCAGGCCGGCACGGCTCCGTTCACAACTGTGGTCACCGCGCAGATCCAGTTGCTCAGCTATGAGGAGAGCGAGCTGACCATTCGCCAGGATTTGTTTCTGGCGAGTGTCACCCTGATCCAGGATCTCGGCGGTGGCTGGGATGTCAATCTGCTGCCGACCAAGAAAGAACTCCAAAACGATATCTCATTGTTGCCACAACTGCCGCCAAACGGGACAGGCCTTCGGCTTGCACCACCTGAACCTTCTGCGGGTCGCTGATCTGATCCTCGATTTCGATACTCAGGCCATGCGGCGCGTTTCGGCAGGTGTGACCACGAATCATTGAAGCGAATTTTATGAATCATTAAAGCGAATTTACTGAGCGGCCCTCCATCGGCCCCCTATATAGCCGTGGGGTGTGTTCTGAACGTACGGTTCCATGGACGAGCGAACTGCCAGATCGGATGCTCAAGTGGCGCCCGAATATCTTCGAACCGCGCCAGCACCCAAGGTCAAGAGCCGGCGCAACGGCCGCTCTCGCCTCGTCGGCCTGATCATAGTGGTTGCCGTCCTGCTCGGCGGCTATTTGATTTTTCCATTCGACCATTCGACACAACCGCACGGCGGTGCCGGACACAATAGGCAAGCTGGGGCGCAACCGGTCGGCGCGGCGACAATCGGACAGGGTGATATCCGGGTCATCATCAACGCGCTCGGGACCGTGACGCCGATTTCCACCATCACGGTGCAGACCCAGATCAGCGGTCAGCTCCAGGATGTAGCGTTCACGGAAGGGCAGATGGTCAAGAAGGGCGACTTCTTGGCGCAAATTGATCCGCGGCCTTATCAGCTTCTGCAAGCCCAGTACGAGGGGCAACTCGCCCGCGATCAGGGCGTGCTGGCGCAGGCGCGTGTCGACTTGGCGCGCTACAAAACGCTGTCCGAGCAGAATTCGATCGCGCGGCAACAATATGAAGATCAAATTTACATCGTGCAGCAGGACGAAGGCACGGTGAAGCTCGATCAAGCCCTGGTCGACCAGCAAAAGCTGAACGTCGGCTATTGTCATATCGTTTCCCCGGTGACCGGCCGCATCGGTCTTCGCCTCATTGATCCCGGAAATTATCTGCAAACCACCAACACCACGGGGATCGCAGTCGTCACGCAGTTGCAGCCCATTACAGTGATCTTCCCGGTTCCGGAAGACGACCTTCCCGAAATTCTATCGCAGCTGAAGACACGCGCGGTGCTCGGGGTGAATGCCTATGATCATGCCAGCGTTCATCTGCTCGCGGCGGGTCGTTTAGCGGCGCTCGACAGCCAGATCGATACCACCACCGGCACCGCCAAACTCCGTGCGCAATTCGATAACAGCGACAACGCGCTGTTCCCAAACCAGTTCGTCAACGCGCAGCTTGTGGTGAACACCCTGCACAACACCGTCACCGTGCCAACCGCGGCGATCCAGCGCGGCGCCCCCGGAACCTATGTTTATGTCATCCACGCCAACGATACCGTGTCGGTGCGGCCCGTCAGCATCGGGCCAACCGATGGGCCCATGGCAGCGGTTACCTCCGGGTTATCGCTTGGCGAGCGCGTGGTTGTCGACGGTACCGATCGATTGCGCGACGGCGCGCGCGTGACGATTGCCGGCGCGCGATCAGCGGCCGCAACGGACGTCAATGCGGCGCCGAGAGGCGGTCATCCAAAACACGCGGCCAGCGGCGGGCAGTAGTATGATTCGCAAAAACCGAACGCGGTCTTCCAAGCCCATCATGTTGGAATGCGGACCGCGTGAAGCCGCGCGGGGCGACGGGACGATCGTGACGTTGACGCCTTGAACGTCTCTGAACCCTTTATTCTGCGGCCGGTTGCAACGACGCTGCTCATGGCGGCGATCTTGTTGTCAGGCATGGTGGCCTACGCGTTCCTGCCACTGTCGACCTTGCCGCAGGTCGATTATCCGACGATTCAGGTGCAGACGTTCTATCCCGGCGCCAGCCCGGAAGTGATGACGTCTTCGGTTACGGCGCCGCTCGAACGCCAGCTTGGCCAGATGCCCGGGCTGAGCCAGATGACCTCCGCGAGTTCGGCCGGCGCCTCGGTCATCACCCTGCAATTCAGCCTCGATCTTGGTCTCGATGTAGCCGAGCAGGAGGTGCAAGCCGCCATCAATGCCGCTAACAATCTCTTGCCAAGTGATCTTCCCGTTCCACCCGTCTATGCGAAAATCAATCCTGCTGACGCACCGATCCTCACGCTTGCGGTGACTTCGGGCAGCCTGTCGCTGACCGACCTCGAGGACTTGAGCGAGACCAGGTTGGCGCAGAAGATCTCGCAACTGACGGGCGTCGGGCTTGTCACCATCAACGGCGGGCACCGGCCGGCCGTGCGCATTCAGTTCAAACCGCAAGCGCTGGCCGCCTATGGCCTGAATATCGACGATCTGCGGACCACGATCGGCAATTTCAACGTCAACATCCCCAAGGGAAACTTTGACGGCCCATCCCAGGCGTCAACCATCAATGCCAACGACCAACTGCAAACCGCGGAGCAATACGCAAATACGATCATAGCCTACCGCAACGCCAATCCGGTCCGGCTTTCCGATGTCGCCAATGTGATTCGCGGTTCCGAGAACGACAAGCTCGGCGCTTGGGCGAACACGACTCCCGCTATCATCCTGAATGTGCTGCGGCAGCCGGGCGCAAACACCATTGATGTGGTTAACCGCATCGAAGCGTTGCTCCCGCGCATCCGGGCCACGCTGCCCAGTGCCGTCGACGTCGGCGTGCTGAGCGATCGCACCGTCACAATCCGCGCCTCGGTCGCCGACGTGGAATTCGAGCTGCTGCTCGCGATCGTGCTCGTGGTTGTTGTGATCTTCCTGTTCCTGCGCACCATACCGGGAACGGTTATTCCGAGCCTCTCGGTGCCGCTATCGCTGGTCGGAACGCTGGGCGTGATGTACCTGCTCGGCTTCAGCCTGGACAATCTGTCGCTCATGGCGCTCACCATCTCGACCGGCTTCGTCGTCGACGACGCCATCGTGATGATCGAAAACGTTGCACGCCATGTCGAGGGCGGCATGAACCCGCTCGACGCGGCGCGGCGCGGCTCGAGGGAGATCGGGTTCACCATTATTTCTTTGACCATTTCGCTGATTGCCGTGCTTATCCCGCTTCTGTTCATGGGCGACGTCGTTGGACGCCTGTTCCACGAATTTGCCATAACGCTCGCCGTCACCATCGTCATTTCGGCCGTCGTCTCGCTGACGCTGGTGCCGATGATGTGTGCGAAGCTCATTCGTCATCGTCCGGAGATTGAGCGCTCGGGCTTCGACTTTCACGCCGAGCGCGCCTTCAACGCCATCATCGGACTCTACGGCCGGGCGTTGCGTTGGGTGCTCGACCGGCAACCGCTGACTCTGGCGGTTGCTGCGCTGACGCTCGCGGTCACCATCGGCCTGTACGTGGTGATCCCGAAGGGCTTCTTCCCGGTTCAGGACACCGGGATGATCCAGGGAATTTCGGAAGCCTCGCAAAGCATTTCCTACGAGGCGATGGGCAAACTGCAGAACCAGCTTGCCGAGGCGATCCTGCAGGATCCCGATGTCGAGAGTCTGAGCTCTTTCATCGGCATCGACGGCAGCAACCAGACGCCGAACGCCGGGCGCTTCCTCATCAATCTGAAGCCTCTTTCTGAGCGCAAGCGGACGGCGAGCGAGGTCATCCGCGCCATCCAGCAGGACGTGTCGGGTGTCGTCGGCGCTGCGCTCTACCTGCAGCCGGTGCAGGATCTCACCATCGACGCCACGATCGCTCGCGCGCCCTATCATTTCGTGCTCGAAGACGTCGCCGCGGCCGAATTCAACACTTGGGTGCCGCGCATCGTGGAAAAGTTGCGCACGCTGCCACAGCTCACCGACGTGGCCAGCGATTTGCAGCGCAATGGTTCGACGCTCAACATCGTCATCGATCGGGCCACCGCCGCTCGCTTCGGCGTGACGCCAGCGACAGTCGACAACGCGCTTTACGATGCGTTCGGCCAGCGCATCATTTCCACGACCTACACGCAATCGAACCAGTATCGCGTGATCATGGAGGCGGACCCGTCGGCGCAGAAATCGCTGGATGGGTTGTCGAAGATCTATCTGCCATCCTCATCATCGACCACCAACGGCCAAGTACCGTTGTCCGCCATTGTGCATGTCGAGCAAGGCACCGGGCCTTTGTTGGTCACCCATTTCGGCCAGCTTCCGGCGACCACGATCTCGTTCAATACCGCGCCGGGGGTTTCGCTAGGTGCCGCGGTCACCGCCATCGAGCAGGCAGAAAAGGAAGTCAGTCTGCCGGCCAGCTTCACAACCGCTTTCCAGGGCACCGCTGCCGCCTTTCAGTCGTCCTTGGCCAACGAGGTATTTCTTATCATCGCCGCCGTCGTGGCAATGTATATTGTGCTTGGCGTACTCTACGAGAGCTTCATTCATCCGATCACGATCCTCTCGACGCTGCCGTCGGCGGCCGTCGGCGCGCTGTTGTCGCTGATGCTCCTGCATTACGACCTCGACGTCATCGCCATCATCGGCATCATCCTGCTCATTGGGATCGTCAAGAAAAATGCGATCATGATGATCGACTTCGCGCTGGAGGCCGAGCGCGTTGAAGGCCTGCCGCCGCGCGAAGCGATCTATCAAGCATGCCTGCTGCGCTTCCGGCCGATCCTGATGACCACGATGGCGGCGCTCCTCGGGGCGTTACCGCTGATGCTCGGAAGCGGAACGGGTTCGGAGTTACGCCGGCCGCTCGGCGTTGCCATTGTCGGCGGCCTGGCGCTCAGCCAATTGCTGACCTTGTTCACGACCCCCGTCATCTACCTTTACTTTGATCGGCTGGCGGTGCGCATGAGGGGGCTTCGGTGGACGGCCCCGCTCGTTCCGCCCGAGCCGTCCGAATGAACATTTCGGCGCCATTTATCCGCCGACCGGTGGCGACAACGCTGCTGACGGCGGCGATCGCGCTCGCCGGCATTCTCGGTTTTTCCAAGTTGCCGGTGTCGCCGCTGCCGCAGGTGGATTTCCCAACCATTTCCGTCTCGGCCAGTTTGCCGGGTGCAAGCCCCGAGACCGTCGCGACCAGCGTTGCCGAGCCGCTCGAGCGTCATCTCGGCCAGATCGCCGATGTCGCCGAAATGACGTCGCAGAGCGGCATCGGACAGACGCGCATCACGCTGCAATTCGACATCAACCGCGACATCGATGGCGCCGCGCGCGACGTCGAGGCGGCGATCAATGCGGCGCGGGCCGACTTGCCCGCCAATCTGCCAAGCAATCCGACCTATCGCAAAGTCAATCCGGCCGATGCGCCGATCCTCATTCTGGCCCTGAGCTCGAAGACCATGACGCGGGGCCAGATGTACGATTCGGCCAGCAACATTCTGGCGCAGCGTCTGTCCCAATTGAACGGCATCGGAAACGTCATCATCGGTGGCGCGACACTGCCCGCGGTGCGTGTCGAGCTCGGCCCCGAAGCCCTTTACAAGTACGGCATCGGCCTAGAGGACGTGCGCGCAGCGCTGGCTTCGGCCAACGCCAACAGCCCGAAGGGCAGCATCGACGACGGAAACCGGCGCTACCAGCTCTATACCAACGACCAGGCGAACGTGGCGGCTGATTACAGCCCGTTGGTCATTGCCTACCGCAACGGCGCGCCGGTGCGGCTGTCCGATGTCGCCGATGTGCGGGACTCGGTGCAGGACGTGCGCAATCTCGGCCTGTACAACGGCGTGCCTTCGGTGCTTGTCATTCTGTTCCGACAGCCGAACGCCAACATCATCGACACGATCGACAATGTGAAGGCGGAACTGCCGCATCTGCAAGCGGCGATGCCTGCCGCCATGAATATCGGGGTAGCCGTCGATCGCAGCACGACGATCCGCGCATCGCTGCACGACACGGAACTGACGCTTGTGATGGCGGTCATCCTCGTCACGTTCGTCGTGTTTCTGTTTCTGCGCAACGCCAGCGCGAGCCTCATCCCGAGCGTCGCGGTGCCTATTTCTATTATCGGCACTTTTGGGGTCATGTATCTGCTGGGCTATAGCCTCGACATTCTCTCGCTGATGGCGTTGACCATCGCCACCGGCTTCGTCGTAGACGACGCGATCGTTGTAGTGGAAAATATCTCGCGGCACATTGAGGAGGGCATGCCGCGGAAGCAGGCAGCGCTGCGCGGAGCGGGCGAGGTCGGCTTCACGGTGCTCTCAATCAGTCTTTCGCTGATCGCTGTCTTTATTCCGATACTGCTCATGGGCGGCATTGTCGGCCGGCTGTTTCGCGAATTCACCGTCACACTGGCCATAGCCATTCTTGTGTCGCTCGCGATCTCTCTCACCGCCACGCCCATGCTGTGCGCGCTGTTCTTGAAGGCGCGACCGGCGGAAGGCCCGGAACGGGGGTTCGGTCTGTTCGAGCGTCTCCGGCGCGGCTACGGGCGCACGCTGACATGGGCGCTGCGCCACAGCGCGTTGGTGCTGCTGATCGTTGTCGCAACGATTTGTCTCAACGTGGCATTGTACGTGGTCGTGCCGAAAGGCTTCTTCCCGCAGCAGGACGTCGGCTTACTGATTGGGTCGATGCAAGCCGATCAAAGCATCTCGTTTCAGGCGATGAGCAAGAAACTCGCGCAGATGATGGATATCGTGCGCGCCGATCCCGCGGTGGCGGATGTCGTCGGCTATACCGGCGCCGGCTCCGGCGGCGGCAACTCGCAAATCAATACGGGCAGCGTGTTCATCTCGCTCAAGCCGCTGTCGGAACGCGCTTCGATCGATCGGGTGATCGCGCGGCTGCGGACGAAGCTGTCTCAGGTGCCGGGCGGGCGGCTGTTTCTGGTGGCATTGCAGGATCTGCGCGCCGGCGGCCGGCAGAGCAACGCACAATACCAATTCACGCTGCAATCGGCGAACGTGCAGGATCTCTACACGTGGACACCCAGGCTGGTTGACGCGCTCGAGCACGACTCTATCCTGACGGACGTGAGTTCGGATTTGCAGCAAAACGGCATGGAGACCTATCTCGATATTGATCGCGACACCACGGCGCGTCTCGGCCTCTCGCCGGAGCAGATCGACAACACTCTCTATGACGCGTTCGGCCAGCGTGAGGTCTCGACCATTTACAGTGCCATCAACCAGTATCACGTGGTGATGGAGATCGATCCCCGTTACACGCAGTTCCCCGATTCACTGCGCAACGTATACGTGTCGGCCGTCGGCGGTGTGCCATCGGGAACAGCGGTGACGAATGCACCCGGGGGCACGGTGACCGCGGCGACCACGGTTGGCACCGTCGCCACGCCTCTATCTTCCCGGGCAAGCGGCAGCCAATCGTCCGCAACATCGAGTACCGCCGCGGTGACGGCCTTAAACAGCAGTTCTGCCCGTAATGCCGCCACCAATGCTTTGGCAAACACTGGCAACGGTTCCTCGTCGGCCGGAGCCGCCGTGAGCACGTCGACGGAGAACATGATTCCGCTCGCGGTGATCAGCAATTATCGATCGGCCCACACGCCCTTGTCGGTCAATCACCAGGGCTTGTTCGTCACCTCGACCATTTCCTTCAATTTACAGCCGGGCAAAACACTCGGCCAAGCGGCAGATGAGCTAAGCGCGACTGTCGCACGCATCGACATGCCCGCCTCTATCACCGGCACGCTGGCCGGTACCGCAGCGGTCTTTCGGCAATCACTGTCGAAAGAGCCGATCCTGATCCTCACCGCGATCGCCGCAGTCTACATCCTGCTCGGCGTCCTCTACGAAAGCTACGTCCATCCGATCACGATTCTCTCGACACTGCCGTCGGCCGGCGTTGGAGCTATCCTGGCTCTGCTCGTTTTCAAGACCCAATTCGACCTGATCGGACTCATCGCCGTGATACTGCTCATCGGCATCGTCAAGAAGAACGCAATCATGATGATCGACTTCGCCATTGAGGCGAAACGGGCGCGCAATTTGAGTTCTTATGACGCAATTTTCGAAGCGAGCATGTTGCGCTTTCGTCCGATCCTGATGACGACCTCGGCTGCCATACTTGGCGCCGTCCCGTTGGCGCTGAGCTTCGGAAGCGGGGGCGAAATCCGCCGTCCCCTCGGGATCGCCATTGTCGGCGGACTGATCATCAGCCAGTTGCTGACGCTTTATACCACACCCGTGCTCTACCTTTATCTGGACCGGCTTAGCGACTGGTCGGCGCGTTTGAGACGAAGGGGAATTCAGCGGCCGCCGCCGCAAGCCAGCGCGCCATCCGTAAGGTGAAGCGTTCGCCGCCCTAGCTTAGCGAAGGCGAATAGGTTTGCGGCTGTAGCAACACGGCGTTGCCCACCGCCATCGCGGCGAGTCCAACGTCGCGTTCAGGCGCCGTATAGCAACGCGATCGCTGGAAATAGTCGACCCTTTATTGGCGTCATCGATCTCCGGGTTCGCTTCCAGAAGAGCGATACTGTTCTCCAGTTTATAGATGCTGCGGTGCACGGAGTGCCAGTGGCGGTCATGATGCCGGTAGAGCTGCCAGTACTCGCCTGCCGTCGCCGGAAAAGCGCCGGGAGCAAGAAGCAACACGCTTGACAGGAGAATTATACGGCGAGTTGTCATAGTCTCTGTCCCGGTTCCACGCGCGACGATTGCGCATCGGCGCCGATGGCCCCGAAAATCGGCGATACAAGTTGCTAAAGGCGGGGCCCTTTGACGATTTATCTAATCGCCGAAAGGCGATTTTGCCAACCATTAGACCGCGCGATTCTCAAACGGATACTGACGTCTTTTGAGGCGACGCGGCGCAGTTCGCGTGACGTTAGCCCCTGAGCGGTCTTCGACGCGCTTCCGGTTTGCCGATGACGTGCGCAACCAGCGCGTCAGAGCACGTCCAGCGCCGCGTCCACGATGCCCTGATACCCGGTGCAGCGGCAGAGATGTCCGCTGAGAGCGTGCCGCAGTTCTGTCTCTTGGATTGGCGTGCCATCGCGCTCGCGTTGCAGTTCGAGCAGCGTAATCACCACGCCGGGCGTGCAGTAACCGCATTGCAGGCCGTGATGCGCGGAGAGTGCCGCCTGGATCGGGTGCAGCGTGCCATCCGGCGATGCGACCCCCTCGATGGTGGTGACCGCATGGCCATCGGCCTGGACGGCGAACATGAGGCACGAGCGCGCTGTGGCACCGTCGAACAGGATGGTGCAGGCGCCGCAGACGCCGTGTTCGCAGCCGATATGGGTGCCGGTCAACCGCAGATGGTCGCGCAGGAAGTCCGCGAGATTGAGGCGCGGCTCGACCTCGGCCTGACGCACCACGCCGTTGACGGTGACGCTGATGGCGATGCGCTCAGACATGCGTGCCGCTCCGCTGAATGGCCTGAAGCAATGTGCGCTCGGTCAGAACACCGGCCAGGTGCTGCTTGTAGTCGGACGGCGCATAGATATCGCTTTCCGCGGGGAGTGAAGCAGCCGAGGCAGCAGCGTCGGAAATCGGCGCATCGCCCGGCGCGTGTCCGATGAGCAGCGCCTCGGCGGCGGTCCCGCGCACGGCCGTGGCACCGAGGCCGCCGATGGCAATGGCAGCGCGGGCGATCGCCCCCGCCGCATCGCGCAGCACCAAAGCAGCGGCAGCGACCATCGCGAATCCTCCGCCACGCCGCGTGACCTCGGCAAATCCCCAGCCATGACCGGCCGGCCAACATGGAAATTCGATCCGGGTCAGCACTTCATCCGGGGCGATCTGCGTGGCGAGATAGCCCGCCGACCAGTCAGCGAAAGGAAGTGAGCGAGTGCCGCGCGTGCTGTCGAGCCACAATGTCGCGTCCATCACGCTCGCCACGACCGGCAGTTCCGCCGTCGGATCCATATGGGCGATGCTGCCGCCGATGGTGCCGCGATTGCGGGTCTGCTGATGGCCGACATGGCCGAGCGCTTCGGCGAGCAGCGGGCATCGCATCTTGATGAGCGAAGAATGCTCCGCTGTTCGCTGCCGCGCCATCGCCCCGATGCGCAGCGTGTCGCCGTGCATCTCGATGCCGTCGAGACCGGGGACGGTGTTGAGATCGATCAGGTTTGCCGGGCCTGCGAGGCGCAGGTTCAGCAGCGGGACAAGCGACTGCCCGCCCGCCAGCAGTCTCGAATCGTCGAGCTCCGCCAGAAGCGCCAGCAGATCGGCGCGCGAACGCGGCGCGTGATATCGGAACGGTGCGGGCTTCATCGGGCGGCCTTCAGCAGGGCGAAGAGCCGCGACGGTGTGATCGGCAATTCGCCGATCTCGACGCCGAACTCGCGCAGCGCGTCCTCCACCGCCGCCGTCACCGCTGCAGAGGCGGCGATTGTGCCGCTCTCGCCCGCGCCTTTTATGCCGAGCGGGTTGAGATTGGTCGGAGACTCCATGTGATGCACCGCGATGCGCGGCACCACATCGGCGGTGGGCAGCAGGTAATCCGCATATGTGCCGGTCTGCGGCTGTCCGTCTTCGCCGAAGATCATCATCTCGTAGAGCGTCGACCCGATGCCATGTACCACGCCGCCGATCACCTGGCCGTCGACCAGCATCGGATTGATGAGCCGCCCGCAGTCATGCACCACCGTATAGCGGGTGAGGCGAACCACGCCGGTTGCCGGATCGACCTCCGCCTCGGCGACATGGGTGCCGTTGCAGTAGGTCAGCGCGCTGGGCTGATAGTCGTTGGCCGCCGCGAGGCCGGGCGAGGTGCCGGCGGGCAGCGCGTAGCCGGGCATGCCGTCAAGTGCGCCGGCGATTTCGGCGAAGGTTCGTCCCATCTGCGGCGCGCCCTTGATGCGCACCCGGCCATCGGCGAGTTCGAGATCCTCGGCCGAGACCTCCATCCAGGACGAGGCGACCTGCAAAATCTTCTCGCGCACGATCGATGCGGCGCGGTGCGCCGCATTGCCGGCGGTGACCGCCTGCCGGCTGGCAAACGCTCCGAGGCCGAGCGGGCTCGCGGCGGTGTCGCCCGCGATCACATTGATCGTCTCCGGCCGCACACCGAGCACGTCGGCGACAAGCTGCGCCAGCATCGTTACCGTGCCTTGACCCTGCGCCGCCGCCCCGGTGGTAACAACAATTTTGCCAGACGGGCCGATGCGCACCGACGCACTCTCGAACGGTCCGCGTCCGGAGCCCTCAACGTAATTGGCCAGGCCGATGCCGAGATATCGGCCCTCTTTGCGCGCGGCCTGCCGCCGTGTTTCGAAGTCATCCCATTGGGCGAAATTCAACGCGCGACGCTGGCTTTCGACATAGTCGCCGCTGTCATAGATCATCGCGCCGCCGTCGCGGGTGGTGAGCCCGGTGCGATAGGGCATCTGATCGGGCGAGATCAGGTTGCGGCGGCGAATTTCGGCGCGGTCGAGGCCCGTCTTGCGCGCCAAACGGTCGAGCAGCCGCTCCATCACAAACGTGCCCTGCGGCCGCCCGGCCCCGCGTGTCGGCGTGGCGGGGATCAGGTTGGTCAGGCAGAGCGAGATGTCGAGCCGGTAGTTCGGCAGCACATAGGGGCCGAGCAGGTTGGTGGCCGAATTGTAGGGCAGGGCGACACCATACGGCGTGTAGGCCCCGTGATCGTGGATCAGCCGGCCGCGAATGCCGAGCAGACGGCCGTCGGCATCGGCGGCCGCCGAGATTTGCCAATACTGGTCACGCTCCTGCGTGGTGGCGGTGAAATTCTCCAGCCGGTCCTCGATCCAGCGGATCGGTGCACGCATCAGCATCGCCGCCGCCGCGATCGCCAGTTCCTCCGGGTGGAAGACGAATTTCGGCCCGAACCCGCCGCCGACATCCGGCGCGATCACCCGAATTTGCGACTCGTCCAACCCGAGCGTCTTGACCAGCATGCGCTTGGCCTGATGCGGCATCTGCGTGCTGTCCCATAGCGTCAGCAGGCGTTCTTCGGCATCGAAGCGGGCCACCACGCCGCGTGTCTCGATCGAATGGCCGCCGCCTTTGTGCAGGTGGAACTGCGCGTCGACCACGTGAGCCGCATGGGCGAAGGCGTGATCGGCGTCGCCATATTGCGCCGTCATCCGCGCGACCAGATTGTCCTTGCAATCGAGCCGCGCTTGCGGCGCCCCGTCGGCGAGGCCAAGGCGGGGATCGACGATCGCGGGCAGAGACTCGATCTCCACGCCGATCAGCCCGAACGCGTCTTCGGCGATGGCGCGGCTGTCGGCGATCACGAGCGCTATGGGCTCGCCCACATGACAGACTTCATCCTTCGCCAGCACGTACGGGTCCACATCGAAGCGGATCGCGCCGGACGGCATGGCGAGCGGGATGCGGTCGCAGGTCAGCGACGGGCGGAGATCGGCGTAGGTGAACACGCGATGCACGCCGGGCAGCGCTTCGGCGGCGGAGACGTCGATGGAGAGCAGCCGGCCATGCGCCACCGCACTGCGCAGGAAGGTCGCATGCAGCATTCCGGGCAGGGCGATGTCCGCGATATAGCGTCCCTTGCCGCGCAGGAGTGCATCATCTTCCAGCCGGCGGATTGATTGGCCGAACAAGGGGGCGGGCGTATTCATCAGAGGCACTGGAGCATATTCAAACGCCATTGGTCACGCAGCTGTCGAGAGACTTCCATCTTTTGGCTGATATTTAGAATAGACAATTGTGGCTAACGATGCGATGTGCGGGGGTTCAAAAGTCTTGTCAATCCTGCACAAACGCATGACAAAAGTTACGATGCTGCGAGACGCAATCTGATGTCGCAAGATGCCTCTGGCCTGACGCGCCGCCACTGGGCCGTGCTCACGGTCACCCTGCTGTTGTGGCTGTTCGATGGTTACGAAACCTTCGTGCTGCTGCTGACCATCGGTCCTTCACTGAAGGAGTTGTTGCCGCCGGATCAGCTGAAGACTCTGCCACATGTGGCTGCCTATCTGATCTCGATCACCCTGTTCGGCTGGGCGGTCGGTGGGGTGATCGGTGGCGTGATCGGCGACAGGATCGGCCGCCGCAAGACCATGATCTGGTCGGTGGTGCTCTATTCGATTTTCACCGGGACCAGCGCGCTGGCGCACAGCTGGGAGGTGCTGGCACTGACCCGCTTCCTCACCGGGGCGGGGATCGGCGCGGAATGGGGCGTAGGCACTTCGCTGTTGCAGGAGATGTGGCCGGAGAAGCTGCGCACCAAGGCGGCGGGCATTCTGCAGGCGGCGTTCTCCGGCGGGTTCGTGGTGGCCTCTGTGCTCTGGCTGATTATCGGCAGTGGGTATGGCGGCTCGTGGCGCTGGCTTTATGTGGCGGGAATTGTGCCGGCTCTGATCGTCGCACTGTCCAGCAGGGTAATCCCGGAATCGACGCGTTGGACGCAGAAAATCCCCTCGATCGGCGAGATCGGCGCGACGCTCGGGGCCCACAAGCGCAACCTGATCATCTCGGTGATCGTCTCGATGTCGATCACCGTGGGTTTCTGGGCGATCTCGTCGTGGGTGCCGACTTATGTCGCCTCGCTGGCGCACGATCCTAAGGCTGGAATCACCTATGCCGCTTGGGCCGGGCTGCTTTTTGCGATTGGCGAGATCATCGGCTGCATTGCGTTCGGCTGGCTCGCCGAAAGCTGGGGGCGGCGCTGGACGCTCGCGGTGTATCTGGCCGGGTCGGTAGCAATCACGCCGGTGATCTTCCTCTGGGTGCACGATATCGACACCGTGGCCTGGCTGCAGATTGCCAACGGCGTCCTGACCGGCGGGATCTATGGGTGGTATGCAATCCATCCGGCGGAGCTGTTTCCGACGGCGATCCGCTCCACTGCGATCAGCATCATCTTCAACTCGGCCCGCTTCCTGGCGATGTTCGGCCCGATCATGGCCTCCAGTTTGATCGTCTATTTCGGCGGCTACGGCATGGCGGCGACCGCAATGGCGACGATCTTCGTCGTCGGCATCGTCGCCGTGTTTTTCCTGCCGGAGACGAAGGGCAAGCCGCTGCCTCCCTGATGTGTCAGCGGAGGTGTCGGGCGCGACGACCTTGACGATGTCGGAGATCTGCATGACGTCGAGCAGGGCATATCTTCAGCAATTCACGCAGGCGCGAGGGCCGCGCCTTTGACCTGGCTGAAGACCGTCACGCCTTCGGCAAGCTCAAGCTCGTCCCAGGACCGGCGGGTCACACGCGCGAGAAGGCGGTCGCCTGCGCCTTCCTGACCAAGGCGCAGCAGAACGACCATCTCGTGCTCGCCGGCAAGGGTGGCCGATAAAATCTTCGCGGGCAGAATGTTCATTATTGTCGTCGCATGTGGCCGCTCCCGTGCCAGGCTCACATCGCTCGCCGCGATGGTGAGCCGCCGGCGGCTGCCAATCGGCACTTTCGGCATCGGCACGGTGAAGCAGCCTCCGCCGACGTCCAAAGTCGCGAGGCCATAGCTCTCATCGTAGGCCTTGACGACCGCGTCCAGACTGACGGCGGCCTCTTTCGCGAGAGCGAGGGGGAGGCTGGGATCGGTGCGAACATCGCCGAACGGACCCGAGGCGAGCACCCGGCCCGATCGCATGAGGACGAGGTGATCGGCGAGGCGCTCGATTTCGGAGATGTCATGGCTCACGTACATGACCGGCAGCGAAAGGCTGGCGTGCAGACGCTCGAGAAAGGGCAGGATCTCATCCTTCGTCTGCCGGTCGAGCGCCGAGAGCGGCTCATCCATCAGCAGCAACCGCGGCTGCGAGAGCAAGGCACGGCCGACGGCCACGCGCTGCCGCTCTCCGCCGGAGAGATTGCGCGGGGCGCGGTCGAGAAGTCCTGCAAGCCCAAGAAGTTGGATCACCTCCTCGAAACGTATTTCGGCCGTTGCCGCGGCCTTCGGTTGACGCGGTGCCCCGTAGAGAAGGTTGCGCCGCACCGAGAGATGCGGAAACAGGCTCGCTTCCTGAAAGACATACCCGACCGGGCGCATGTACGTGGGCCGGAAATTGTCGTTGTCCTGCCAGATATCGCCGTTGATCGTACAGAAGCCGTCGGCGAGCCGCTGGAGCCCCGCCATGCACCGAAGCACGGTGGTCTTGCCGCATCCCGATGGGCCGAACAGTGCGGTGACACCCGTTGCAGGAACCGTGAAT
>DATARB010000288.1:0-5922 GCA_036264375.1 Pseudolabrys sp. | reverse complement strand
GCTGTTTCCCGGCTCGTTTGCGCAGGACTCTCAGCCGTCATGCCCGGCTTTATGCCGGGCATCCACGTCTTTGCTGGTTTGAAAAGCAAGACGTGGATGGCCGGGACAAGCCCGGCCATGACGCCCTCACAAATCTGCCGTTGCCGCGCTCGTTCCGAGCGCCACCTGGCACGCGGGCGAAATGATCTGCGAGCGAAGCCGATCGATGAACCAGCGGCCCGCCGGTCCCGGCGGCGTGTCGGTTCGATAAACCGCGAACATCGTGATCGGATAGCCTTCGGGCGGCAGATTATCGGCGCGGATTTTTACCAGCGCGCCGTTGGCGAGATCCGGAGCGATCACCTCCTCCGGCATCAAGCCCCAGCCGAGGCCGGCGCGCAGAAACGCGTGCTTGGTGCCGAGGTCGAGGATGCGCCAAGTTTTGGGCGAGCTCAGGCCGAATTCTCTGCCCTGATAGAAGTTCGTGCGATCGGTCAGCTTGATCTGAACGTACTTGGCAAGCTCGGCCGCCGATACTGTCGGCCCGAGCCGGGCAAGCGGATGTTTCGGCGAAACGGCGATGCATAAATTGATCGAACAGAGCCGCTCGCTGGTGAATTCGGACGGCATCGACGCCGCCGACCCCATGATGCCAAGTGCGCTCTGCCGATCGAAAATCGGCTGAATGACGGCCTCGAGGGCTTCGACGTCGAGGCTCAACGGCGTCTCGGGAAACTCGCGCTGGAAATCCGCAACGACCGCGGTCAGCGCCGCCACGGGAAAGGTCACGTCGACGGCGACGCTGAGATGCGGTTCAAGGCCGCTGGCCAGGCTCTTGGCGTGTGCCTTGAACATATCCATGTCGCCGGCGACCATGCGGGCGCGCTCGAGCAGCGCACGGCCATCGTCGGTCAAGACCGGGAAGCGGCCCGACCGGTCGAACAGTTTCACGCCGAGTTGCCCCTCGAGATTGGCCAGCGTCTGGCTGACGACCGACTGCGCGCGCCCGAGCTTCCGTCCGGCGGCCGAGAAGCTGTGCTCGTCGGCTGCGGCGATGAAGGTGCGCAATTGATCGAGTGTGAGGCCGTCCAGCATGTATCGGTCCTGACGATGGATCGCATCGAAAGATATTGGCTACTGGGCGGGGTCACCAGGGTCCATCTACGGGTGGTCAGGAGAGCTCCTGACGGACACCTGCGATAAGACGCAGAAAAATAAGGAGAAATGCCATGCTTAAGACTTTTGCATTTGCAGCCGCTCTGGTCGCGATCACCTCAGGTTCGGCGCTGGCCCAGTCGTACAGCGGCGATTTCGGCACCGGCAACGTGACGGCGATGGAACAATCGCAAATCCAGCCGCGGGACCAGGGTTTGAACGCCCGCGCCGAGGTGGTCGAGGGTCGCCATCACACCAAGGCGTCGACCTTCACGAACAATGAAAAGGCGCTCTTCGGCCGCATCCGCCCGTACTAAGCCTGACCCGTTCCCACAGAAACCCGACCGGCCTCAAGCCGGTCGGTTTTCTGTTTTTGAGCTAGGTGCAGCCCTTGGCGGCGAGACAGTATTTTTCCAGTTCAGGCCATGGCTGATAGACGACGTTGGCGCATTGGCCCTGCGTCGCCTCGACGAGTTGGTTGAGGTGGCCGCCGTAGAAATAGGCCACGCGCTCCTTCACACCCGTATAGAGACGCATCGCGTTCCGCGAGTCGGCGCGGATGCAGACGATATAACGCTGCTCCTGGCCGGCCTGACGCAGCATCGGCTCGGTGATGCCCGCGTCGTGGACGCCGGTGGGATCATCAAGCTTCTTCGTCAGCGTGGTGAAAATCTCACGCTTGTAGGCGGTGGGAAAAAGATTCGGGTCGACATTGTCCAACTTCTTGCTGTCACCCGAGCAGGCCGCCAATGCGATCGCCAGCACTGGCAGCGCGCACAGGCTCACGGTCTTCCCACGCATCGAAAATCTCTCCCTCAAGCGCTCTTTGTGGCGCCGCCCCGCAGTAGTCCGAGCCGCTCAGTCCAGCTTCAGCTTGCGCCGGCGCTGGCCCAGCGTGCGCAGCCGCAGCGCATTGAGCTTGATGAAGCCCTGCGCGTCCTTCTGGTCGTAGGCGCCCTTGTCGTCCTCGAAGGTGACCAGCGTGGACGAATAAAGCGAGGCCGGGCTTTCGCGGCCTGTGACGATGACGTTGCCCTTGTAGAGCTTGAGGCGCACTTTGCCTTCCACCATCTCCTGCGACTTGTCGATCAGCGCCTGAAGCATCTCGCGCTCGGGCGCGAACCAAAAGCCGTTGTAGATCATCTCGGCATAGCGCGGCATCAGCTCGTCCTTGAGATGGCCGGCGCCGCGGTCGAGCGTGATGGATTCGATGGCGCGATGCGCCTGCAGCAAAATCGTGCCGCCCGGCGTCTCGTAGACGCCGCGCGACTTCATGCCGACGAAACGGTTCTCGACGAGATCGAGGCGCCCGATGCCGTTGGCCTTGCCGAGCTCATTGAGCCGCGCCAGCAGCGTCGCCGGCGACAGCGCCTCGCCGTCGATGCTCACCGCGTCGCCCTTTTTAAAGCCGATGCGGATGTCGGTCGCCTTGTCCGGCGCGTCCATCGGCGAGATGGTGCGCTGATAGACGATGGCGGGCGCTTCCTGCGCCGGGTCTTCCAGCACTTTGCCTTCCGACGAGGAGTGCAGCAGGTTGGCGTCGACCGAGAACGGGGCCTCGCCTTCCTTATCCTTGGTGATGGTGATCTGGTGCTCGCGGGCGAAGCTCAGCAATTCCTCGCGGCCCTTGAAGGTCCATTCGCGCCACGGCGCGATGATCTTGATGCCGGGCTCGAGCGCATAATACGAAAGCTCGAAGCGAACCTGGTCGTTGCCCTTGCCGGTGGCGCCGTGGCAGACGGCGTCGGCTCCCACTTTGCGGGCGATCTCGATCTGCTTCTTGGCGATCAGCGGGCGTGCGATCGACGTGCCGAGCAGGTACTGGCCTTCATAGACGGTGTTGGCGCGGAACATCGGGTTGACGAAGTCGCGCACGAATTCCTCGCGCACGTCCTCGATGAAGATGTTCTCGGGCTTGATGCCGGCGCGCAGCGCCTTCTCGCGGGCGGGTCCGAGCTCCTCGCCCTGGCCGAGGTCGGCTGTAAAGGTCACCACTTCGCAGCCATAGGTGGTCTGCAGCCACTTGAGGATGATCGAGGTGTCGAGGCCGCCGGAATAGGCGAGTACGACTTTCTTCACGGACGTCTTGGCATCGCCGGTGGGCATCGTCTTACTTTCTCGTCACGTGCCCAGGCGATCGGCCGCCGGGCTGATTATTGACTATTCCTAATAATAGGAATTGTCCCCAGAGCGGGGATGTTGAACTCAGGATCGCGGCTGCGGTCAAGGGCTGGGGGGCCCTGCTTTTGTCATGGCCGGGCCCGTCCCGCCCATCCCGATTAGGGACGTAAGGCAGTGGCCGCCTAAGCGAGATCGCCGGGACAAGCCCGGCGATGACAAGCGAGGTTCTGGAGGACCTAACCCTACTCCAATTCGTAGCTGACGCTCACCATCGCGCGCAGTTCACGCTCGCCCGGGGCAACGGGCACGGCGCTGGCACGCAGCCCGGCCATCGGCCGGGCCGGAGACGTGGCGCCCTCCTCGACGATCGAGACTACGTGGCCGAGCTTGCCGCCGGCCGCCTGCGCGTAGAGCGCGGCCTTGCGGCGGGCGTCGGCGATGGCCTCGTCACGGGCCTTGTCGAGCAGCTTCGACTGCTCGGAGACGACGAACTCGATGCCCGACATCTCGTTGGCGCCGGCGCCGATGGCCTTGTCGAGGATGGTCGGCAGCTTGTCGATGTCGCGGATCTTCACCGTGACCTGATTCGTGACCTGGAAGCCTTGCAGCCGGGCCGGGCCGGGCTTGCTCGTATCGTATTGCGGCTGCAACGAGAGCCGCGACGTCTGCACGTCGCTGTCCGTGATGCCAGCGTCCTTGATGCTGGCGAGGACCGCCGTCATCTTGTGCGAATTGGCGTCGGTCGCCTCGCGCGCCGTCTTGCCCAGACTTGAGACGCCGACGCGGATGATGACCGCGTCGGGTGCAACTGCCACGGTCGCTTCCCCGTTCACCGTCACGAGCTTGTCCACGGCACGCGCCGACAGAGGCGCTAGCGTCGCGGCAGCGACGAGCAGAGCCAGAAAAGGGCGGGTCATTGAATGTCCTATTTCACCGGGACGAAGACGTTGATGACCAACTTATCGGGATTCGATGTCACCGGGCTGGTAGTATACTCCTCAATGAAGAGGTCCTTGGCTTCCAGCTGCTTGTCGTCGAGATAATTGGTGATCGCCTCGTAAGTGGAATCCATCGCATCGTAAGAGCCGCGATGCACGAACTTGAGCGCCTTGCCGGTCGGCGCCTTGCCGACCGCGATGTCGCCCTTCGGCGGGTCTTTCGGCGCCTCGGCGACAGGCATCGCCGCTTCGAACTGGAAGCCGGTGTCGTCGGTCTGCGTGTAAATGGTCATCGGCAGGCCGTCGGCCTTGATGCCCTGCTTGTCGAGATAGTCATTCAACGACTTGAACGAATCGACCAGCGTGTCGAAGGCCGTGTCCCAGTTGGTGTGGCCTTTGATGTAGATGATCGTCCGCTCGGGCAGCGACACCTCCTGGCCGAAGGCGTCGCCCGGCTGCAGCGGGGAGGGCGTGCCCATGGTCCCCGTTGGCGGGGCGGGTGGCGGCATTTGCTCGCCGGGCGCTGCCTGAGCCGGAGCGGCCGGAGCCGGTGCGGGCTGGGCGGGTGCCGGTTCAGCGGGCGCAGGCTGGGCGGGTTGAGCCGCCGGGGGCGCGGGCTGCTGCGCCACGGCGTGGCCGGTCGCGAGGACAAGCGCCAGGGCGAAAGCGGTCGGCGCCGCAAGGCGAATGCGAGACATTCCTGTTCTCCAGAGTGTGCGGCAATCCGGCGATTCGCCGGGCGTTTGGTCTATATTACCATGGCCTCTGGCCATTCGGCGTCTATTCGCCATATAAACCCGGCGAAAGGCGGGCACGGAGCCCGAATTTGGCCGGATCGATGGGTGCGCTCGCCAACCATTCCTTCGTCAAGATGAACGGTATCGGCAACGAGATCGTCGTTGTCGATCTGCGCGACCGCGCCGTGAAAATCGAGCCGCAGGAGGCGCGCGCCGCCGCCGCGCCCGAAGGCGCGCCGTATGATCAGCTCATGGCGCTTTATCCGCCGCGCACGCCGGGCACCGACGCCTTCATCCGAATCTACAACAATGACGGCTCCGAGGCCGGTGCCTGCGGTAACGGCATGCGCTGCGTCGCCGCGCTGGTGGCCGGAGAGACCGGCAAGGACGCGCTGACCTTCGAGACCGCCGCCGGCCTGCTGAATTGCTGGAAGGGCGCCGACGGCCTGTTCACCGTCGACATGGGCAAGCCGCGCTTTGCCTGGAACGAAATTCCGCTGGCGGAAGAATTCCGCGACACGCGCGCGATCGAGTTGCAGATCGGGCCGATCGACAAGCCCGTCCTGCATTCGCCCGCGGTGGTGAACATGGGCAATCCACATGCCGTGTTCTGGGTCGATGACGTGAATGCCTACGATCTCGGCCGCTTCGGGCCGCTGCTTGAGAACCACCCGATCTTTCCCGAGCGCGCCAACATCACGCTCGCGCACATCGTCGCGCGCGATCATATCGTCATCCGCACCTGGGAGCGCGGCGCCGGACTGACCAAGGCCTGCGGCTCGGCTGCCTGTGCCACCGCTGTCGCCGCGGCGCGGCTCAGGCGCACCGATCGCAAGGTGAAGGTGACCTTGCCGGGCGGCGAGCTCACCATCGACTGGCGCGAGAGCGACGATCATGTGCTGATGACCGGGCCGGTGGCGTTCGAGTTCAACGGGATGTTCGACGCGGCGTTGTTTGAGCCCCCTCTTTCTACCTCCCCCTGAAAGGGGGAG
>DATARB010000313.1:0-20029 GCA_036264375.1 Pseudolabrys sp. | reverse complement strand
CCTCTCGCTCGCCCTTGGCGTCCTCATCATCGTTCCCATCGGCGGCGCCGACATGCCGGTGGTGATCTCGATGCTCAACTCCTATTCGGGCTGGGCGGCCGCCGGCATCGGCTTCACGCTCGGCAACTCCGCGCTGATCATTACCGGCGCGCTGGTCGGCTCCTCGGGCGCGATCCTGTCCTACATCATGTGCAACGCGATGAACCGCTCGTTCATCTCGGTTATCTTGGGCGGCTTCGGCGGCGAGGTGGCGGGCCCGGCGGGCGGGGCGGCCGAACAGCGGCCGGTCAAGCTCGGCTCGGCCGACGACGCCGCCTACATCATGAAGAACGCACAGAAGGTCATTATCGTGCCGGGCTACGGCATGGCGGTGGCGCAGGCGCAGCATGCTCTTCGCGAAATGGCCGACAAGCTGAAGAAGGAAGGCGTCGAGGTCAAATACGCCATCCACCCGGTCGCGGGCCGCATGCCCGGCCACATGAACGTGCTGCTCGCCGAAGCCAACGTGCCTTACGACGAGGTGTTCGAACTCGAGGATATCAACTCCGAGTTCGCGCAAACCGACGTTGCCTTTGTCATCGGCGCCAACGACGTCACCAATCCGGCCGCGGAAGAAGACAAGACGTCGCCGATCTACGGCATGCCTGTCTTGCAGGTCTGGAAGGCCGGCACCGTGATGTTCATCAAGCGATCGCTCGCGTCGGGCTATGCCGGCATCGACAATCCGCTGTTCTATCGCGACAACACGATGATGCTGCTCGGCGACGCCAAGAAGATGACCGAGAGCATCGTCAAAGCGATGTGACAACGCGCGCCTACGCCGGCGAAACGCTCGGCGCGCGTCCTGCTACAAGTATTTCGATACAAGTGACGGTACCCGCATATATCGGGTATCAATCCTATTCCACATTGCAAAGAAGTTAATTTCAGAAAAAATCTCCCGCGAGTTCCATGGGTTAGCCGCGCGGCGACAATTTGAATCAAATGCGGGTGCGGAGACGAAGCTCTCGATAACCGCAAGTCCGGCAGTCTGAGGACAGTCCAATCCCAGGCGTAGACGAGACGGCGCGTTGAGAATGACATGCGCGCGTCTCGTCAACACCGCATCTCAAGGAGAACTCATGATCGATGATCACGGCCTAGCGCAACGGGGTCAACTCGTTCAGTTTGGCCGCCGCCAGATTCCGCCACGGGCCTGCGTCGTTGAAAACAAACCGCATGTGCGCACGTTCCTCGCCGATATTCTCGACGAGCTCGGATTCATCACGCGCGAATGCAATGCGATCGACCTCAAGCCCGCGCTTGCTGAATTCTGGCCCGATCTGATCGTGCTCGGCCCGCTCAATCGGGACGCCGATGTGCCCGCGCAACTCGGCGTGCTCAAGGCCAACGGGTTCCGCGGCCGTATCATGCTGTTTGGCGGACGCAGTTCGGCAACTTTGATGGGATCGCATGAGTTCGGTGAGCAGATCGGGCTCACGATGCTGCCGCCGCTCGGCACGCCGTTCCGCGACGGCGACCTGCGCGACAATCTCTCCACCTTTCTGCCGATTCCGTCGCAGACGGCGATGCCCGTCGACGTCGATCAGGCCCTGAGCAACGGATGGTTCGAGCTCTGGTATCAGCCGAAGATCAGCCCGCGCTCGCTGCAGCCGCGTGGCGCCGAAGCGGTGATTCGTGTGCGTCATCCGACCTGGGGCATCGTCTCGCCGGCCTACTACATCCCGGCGGCGAACGATCCCTACTATCATGCGTTGTCGCAGTTCGTGATCATGCGCGCGATGGGTGACTCCAAGCAGTTCTCCGTCGCCAACAATCCGGTCGATGTCTCGATCCATCTGCCGCTGCCGGCGCTCGCCGACACGCAGTTCATCGACCGCATCGTGCAGTGCCTGCCGGAGGGCTTGCGCGAGAGCGGCTTCCTCATCGAAGTCGAATGCGACGACGTCGTCCACGACCTCGACTTCATGCGTAAGGTCGCCAGCCAATTGGCCTTCCGCAATATCGGCCTGTCGATTGACAATGTCAGCGCCGAGGGCGCCTCGCTCGCCGGCCGCCGTGAGTTGCCGGTGGTGGAGATGAAGGTTGGCCGCAAGTACGTGCGCGGCTGCGCTACAGATCGCATCAAACACGCGGTCTGCGCCGAAGTGGTGGCGACCGCGCGCGATGCCGGCGTCCGCTCGGTGGCGGAGGGCGTGGAAACCCAAGCCGATTTTGCCGCCGTGCGCGACCTCGGCTTCGATCTCCTGCAAGGCGTGATGTTCGCGAAGCCGATGGAACCGCGCAAGTTCGAGCGCGCCATCCTGTCACGGCGCTACGCCGAGATGGCGTAGCACCTATTTCACAGTGAACAGAATCAGTGGCGTCATGGCCGGGCTTGTCCCGGCCATCCACGTCTTACTTTGATTGAGTCAGTAAAGACGTAGATGCCCGGCACAAGGCCGGGCATGACGGCTGAGAGGCTTGCGCAAATCTGCAGGCGGCCTAAACCGGCGCGATCTCAGTCTCTTCTGCGGTCACCAGCGCCGGAGCGGCCGGGTCGGCGCCCTCGTAGCGGAACCGATGGCCGTGCAGCGTGATCGTCGGCATCACGCCGAAATGGCCGGCGCCGAATGCGTTGAGGCGCCGGTCCAGTTCATCCTTCGTGATGTCGACCGGAATGTCGCAGAGCGACGCGTAGAGGCGCCGCGTCGTCTTGCGCCCGCTCCAGCGCACCGGCAACTCCGTCAAAGGCTCGGCTTGCGTTGCCAGCGCTTGTGCCAGCGTCCAGAACAATTGCGCGAGGTGGACCGCGGCAGTCTGCTCGAGCTTGACCACACCGGTGCCCGGCGGAACGTCGAATGTATCGTGGCCGACGATCGGGCCGGCATCGACGCGCGCGGTCATGGCATGCGCCGTCACGCCGAATTTCGTGACTCCGTCATAGGTCGCGAAGTGGCACGGCACCCAACCCGGATAGTTCGGCGGCCCGGGATGGAAGTTGTAGGCGCCGAAGCCGAGCGCATCGAGGATATGCGGCGGCACGACGACCGGCGTCAGGAAGCCGATCAGCCGCGCACGCGCCAGTTCGGGCGGGCTGAACGCTTCCAGCTCGGCGAGTGTGCCGGCTCTGCGTACGCTCAGCTGCGGGTTATGCCGCCGCATAAGCGCCGAAAGCGCCACGTCCTTGGCGAGGTCAGTGAGCAGGATGATCGTATCGAACATGGCGCTCGGACGTCGACGACGAATGCGAAGGCCGCCGGCTTACGCGGTCTTGTCGACGAGATTGGTGCTCGTGCTCGAAGAGGGCGTGCTGGCGGTGGTTGTCTGCGACGCAGCGGCGCCGCCGCCATGGTGATGGCCGCCGCCGTGATGCGCCTGCATCTGCTGCTGCAATTGCTGCAGAGCCTGTTGCGCCTCGCTCGTGTTGCCGGATTGGAGCGCGCTGCCGACCTGCTGCAGCGCCTGTGCGAGGGGATCGCTCGAATTGCTGTTGGCGTTCTGCGTCAGCGTGTTGTAGGCGCTTTGAGCCGCCGACAGATCGCCCGACTGGATGGCGCTGCTCATCTGCGAGAACGCCTGGCGAGTCTGATTGAGGCTTGAATTCTGCGTGAGATTGATGGAGGCCGACGATGCCGAGGATATGGCTGACATGACACGTCTCTCGCAGGACCGTTGTCCCGCATTGGTCGCGTCTCCCCCGGTCGTCGTGGTTAATGGAGGGTTATTGGCAATTGGTTAAGATCGTGAATTGCGCGGCGTAAGCCGCTTTTATTTATGCAGGTTTTATCAACGGCGCTACGCTGCGGTTACGCCGCCGCTTCAGCCGGCAGCGGCACGGCGCAATGCACGCGGACTCCGTCGGGCGGATAGTCGATGCGCGTACGCGCCTGGATCTGTCCGGGCAGGATGATTTCCAGCAAGCGCGCGCCGAAGCCGCGCCGCGGCGTATCGGCGACCGCCGGGCCGCCGCTCTCCACCCAATCCATCATGAGCGTGCGGCGCCCCTCGTCGGTGCGCACGGTCCAGGCGATGTCGATTTTGCCATCATGCGCCGATAGCGCGCCGTGCTTGGCCGCGTTGGTGGTGAGTTCGTGCACCGCCATGCCGAGCGGGACTGCGACTTGCTGCGGCAATTCCACCTCAGGCCCATTCATGCGAATGCGCTCGCCGTCTCCGTCGTCGAAGGGATCGAGTTCCTTGCGCAGGATCTCGCCGAACGTGGCACTCCCGCCGTCCTCGCTGAGCAGCAGGTGCGTCTTGGCAAGCGAGCCGATACGTCCGATCAGCGACGACTTGAAGTCGTCGACGGTCGCCGCCGTGCGCGCGGTCGAGCCCATGATCGCCTGCACCGTGGCGAGCGTGTTCTTCACGCGGTGATGCAACTCGCGCAGCAGCACCGCCTGTTCGGCTTCGGCACGTTTGCGCTCGCTGATGTCCACCAGCATGTTGACCGCGCCGACAAGCGTGCCGCCGTCGTCGTAGAGCGGGGTCGGCGAAGCGAGAAATGGGACGTACGTTCCATCAGGGCGCTCAGCCGCCGCTTCCGCATTGCGGATCGGCCGGCCCTCCTTGAGCGCCACGGCCATGGGGCAGGTCTCATGCGGCATCGGCGTGCCGTCCGGCCAATGCAGCTTCCACGAGCCGCACCACTGGCTCGATCCGATCGCCGGGCGCGTGCCCCACAATGCGGCGGCGGCGGCGTTGAAATAGGTGATACAGCCGTCGGCGTCGGTGGTGTAGATCGCGGCGGGGAGGGCGTCGAGCAGGTCGCGGAACTGACGGTCGCGCAAGAGCCCTTTGACAGTCAGGGCGGCGATGGCAGTCGCGAGATGATCGCCCGCCGCAGCCGTTGGCGTGCGGTCGGTTTCGAGAAGGCCGGCCATTTGGTCCATCATGCGACCCCCGAGCAGTCCACCCGGCCAATCGGACCGTTGGCCTGACGCACTGCACACTCCCCCCCTCCCAACACGCCAACGCTCACCGGATCATATTGTTGCCGTGACAGCCCCGAATTCCACAGCTTCTCTAACGGATTGCTCAGCCGGGTACCGTTTCGGATGCGTCTAAGCCAAGAGGGCTACCGCTTTGTGCGCGTGCGAAGGGCGCGCCCGCCAAGCTACAAAGCCAGATACATGACATAGGCATCGACGGGACCGTGGGCGGGGTGTTCGAACGCCCCCGGCAACTGACCGACGGTCATGAAGCCGCAGGACTGCCACAGCCGCACCGCGCGCTCGTTGGTGGAGATCACGAAGTTGAACTGCATGGCCCGGAAGCCGCGCGCGCGTGCCGTCGCGAGCGAATGCATGCACATCGCCCGCGCCACGCCGCGGCCGGTGTGGCCTTGCGCGGTCATGTAGCCGCAATTGGCGACATGGGCGCCGCCGCCTTTATTGTTGGCGCGCAGATAATAGGTGCCGGCGATCGCGCCGTCCTGCTCGGCGATGAAGACGCTGTGACCCGGCGTGCGCCAATAGGCGAGCGCATCGGCGCGCGAGATATCGCGCGGGATCGGATAGGTCTCGCCGGCGCGGAAGACCGGCTCGAGAATGCGCCAGATGGCGTCGTCGTCTGTGGAGGTCGCCGGGCGAATGGCCGTGTCCATGCACCGCTGTGCTATCATTTTTTCATGGGTGGGCTGAAGGCTTTGATTGTCGCCGGAGCAACCAAGCCGGCCGCGAGGCGTTGCCACGATCGCCTGCCCGCTCGAGCGCTGAAGACAGACCAAGCCGATGCGCTCAAGCGCCCATGGCTGTGCTATGAAGCAGCCATGGCCGTGCTGAAATGGATCATCCTCGCCGTCCTGGTCGGTTACGGCGGCCTGCTTGGGGTGATGTACGTCTTCCAGCGCGCGCTGATGTATTTTCCCGATCCCACGCGCACGTCGCCGGCGCGCGCCGGACTGCCGCAGGCCGAGGAGGTCGTTCTCACCGCGAGTGATGGCGAGAAGCTGGTCGCCTGGTATATCGCGCCGCGCGGCGACAAGCCGGTGGTGCTCTATTTCCAAGGCAACGGCGGCGCGCTGAATCTTCGCGTGCACCGTTTCTCCTGGATCGTCGCCGAAGGTTACGGCCTCCTCGCGCTGTCCTATCGCGGATATGGCGGCTCGACAGGCCAGCCGAGCGAGGAGGGCCTCATCCGCGACGCGCGCGCGGCTTACGATTTCGCCGTGGCGCGCACGCCGGCAAAGCGAATTGTGCTCTTCGGCGAGTCGCTTGGCACCGGCGTTGCCGTTGCGCTCGCGTCCGAGCGCGAGACCGGCGGCCTGATCCTGGACGCGCCATACACCAGCGCCGCCGATGTCGGCGCCGCCGCCTATCCCTTCGCGCCGGTACGCTGGATGATCAAGGACGCGTTCCGCTCCGACAAACGCATCGTGCAGGTATCGGCGCCGGTGCTTGTTCTGCACGGCGAACGCGACCGCGTGGTGCCGATCCGCTTCGGCGAGCAAGTCTTCGCACTGGCGCATGAGCCGAAACGCATGGTGCGCTTTCCCGACGGCAATCACGTCGATCTCGACGACCACGGCGCGGCCGATGTGGTGAAGGTGTTTCTGGCGCAGCGGTAGCACCCTGGACGGCGCGTCTTGGCCGCCTATGATCCCTTGAAAGCGTCCGCCGGGAGCGTCCACATGCTGTTCAATCTCTGCAATTGCGTTGCGCCGTCATCGCTGGCCGATGCCGGAAGCCTCTGCTCGGGCGGCGCCGGCTTCGTCACGGCGATGATGGCGGCGCTCGCCGCCAGCGCCAGGACCGAGGCGGCCAAGACATTGCGGGCCGGTGTGCCGCAGGTCGACAAGCTCGCGGTGCGCATGGTCACCGACAACATCGTCATGCAATTTGTGCCGACGGAAAAGCGCGACGGCCTCACCATCGAGCGGCGCACCGGCAGCAACACGGCGCCCGACCGGCCCCCGCGCGCGGCGCTTAATGGCGAATGGGGCCTCGCGATGCACGCCGAGTCGCAACGTGGCGGCGAGACCCGCCACGTGCTGATCGACTTCGGCTATACGCCGGACGTGCTGCTCAACAACATGGCGATCCTCAAGGTCGATCCATCGGCCTTCGACGCCCTTGTCCTCAGCCACGGCCATTACGATCATTTCGGCGGCATGGTCGGCTTCCTCAACGCCAACAAGGGCGTGCTCAAGCGCAAGATCCCGTTCTACGTGGGCGGCGAGGACACCTTCTGCATCCGCAAAAACCCCGGCGGCAATTTCGGCGCGCTCGACCGCAAGGCCATCCTCGATGCCGAGCTGACGCTGATGATGGCGTCGGAGCCCGCTATTGTCGCCGGCCATGCCTTCACCACCGGGCGCATCGGCCAGACCTCGTTCGAGAAGCCGCTGCAGCCGAGCATGGAGATCGTCGGCATTGTCGATGGTTTCGGTTGCTTCCCTGAGCAGATGCCGGCGGAGAAGAACACTGGCGCCTACATCCCCGATGACTTCGAGCATGAGATCGGCACGGTCTATCTGGTGAAGGGCAGGGGGCTGGTCGTGCTCACCTCGTGCAGCCATCGCGGCGTCATCAACACCGTGCGGCAGGCGATGCAGGCGTCCGGCGTCGACAAGGTGTACGCGGTGATCGGCGGCTTCCATGTCGTGCCGCCGCTCGGCGACGACTACATCAACCAGACCATCGCCGAGTTCAAAGCGATCGACCCGGACTATCTCGTCACCGCGCATTGCACTGGCGACCGCTTCTATGACCTCGCGCGCCAGGCGCTTGGCGACAAGGTGATCCACTCGGCGGTGGGGACAAGGTTTGTGTTTGAGGGGATCTGAGTATTGGTGGCCGCGCAGCTTGCGTTCCCTCCCACTGAAAGGGGGAGGTGAAAGAAAGATCAAAACGTCTGGTACGCTTCGCCGACCCGGCCGCCGACGCGGTCGAAGCCGTCGCGCGCCGCCTGGCTCGCCTGGTCGATATTCATGGCGCGCGCGTAGGAGCCGGCGGCCTTGTCCTTGTCGCCGAGCCGCTCATAGGCGAGGCCGCGGCTGATCCAGGCCTGCACGTTCTGCGGCGCGATGGTCACTGCGTTGTCGAGGTCGCTCGCCGCACTCTTGTAGTCGTTCACCGCCATGTAGCTCAGGGCACGCGCCACGTAGGGCTCCGCCTGCTGCGTGGAGAGGCCGATGGCGGTGGAGAAATCGTCGATGGCGAAGCTGTGCTGCTTTTCGCTCTGATACAGCAGTCCGCGATTGTAATAGGCCTGTGCGTTGTCCGGCCTCAGCGTGATCGCCTTGTTGAAGTCGGCGAGCGCGACCACCGGCTTTTGCTGCTGCCGCTCGACCATGCCGCGGCCGAGATAGGCGGTCGCATAGTTCGGATCGATCTGGAGCGCCTTGTCGTAGTCGGCGAGCGCCTGCTCGGGCATGCCCGTCTGGCGATAGACCAGCCCGCGGTTGGCATAAGCCTGCGCGTAATTGGGATCGATGCTGATCGCCTCGTTGAAATCCTCCAGTGCCTCCGAATAGCGCCCGGCCTGGCCGAATACCGTGCCGCGCATGTTGTAGGCCTGCGGGTCCTGCGGATTGTGCTGCACCACCTCGGTGAGCGAGGCGATATTGGCGGGCGACGTCGCGTAGGCCGCGTCTCCGCTCTCCGGCGCGCCGGCCGAGACCATATTCAGCGCCGTGGTCGAGCAGCCGGCCAGCGCGAGCGCGAGCGCGACGAGAGGGAGGAGAATAACTGGACGCATCGGGGCAGGGTCCGCTGTTACGACGGCTTGATCTATCCGCCCGCGATTGCGGCGAAGGTTCGTCGCCTGCCGCGGACCGCGCCCCACACGCGAGACTCAACAAAGCAATAGCGCGGGCGAATGCGACCCGCGCCACTGAAAATTAAAACCCTGTCGCGGCTCGAAAGCCGTGCGATCAGAAGCGCGGCGGCGGAGCGCCACGGCCACGGCCACCGGCTCCGCCGGGACCACCCGCGCCAGGAACCACGCGCGGCTTCATCGGCAGTAGACCCTCGCGCTGCATCTTCTTGCGCGCAAGCTTACGGGCGCGACGGATCGCTTCCGCCTTTTCCCGAGCCTTCTTTTCCGACGGCTTTTCGTAATGACCGCGAAGCTTCATTTCGCGGAAAATGCCCTCGCGCTGCATCTTCTTCTTCAGCGCCTTAAGGGCTTGATCGACGTTATTGTCGCGAACGAGAACTTGCACGCTTGCTCCTTCGTTGGTGGCCGGACGGGTTAAGGTCAAAAGCCCCGCATTCCGGGGCCTTTTGAGTCGGGCGGCTGTAGCAGAAATGCACACAAGAGTCCATCAGACGGGCCAGAATGGGCCGTCCGGGGCTCTGTTTCCATATAAGGGTGTCCGCCGCCGCGCGCCAGCCGCCCGGGGGCCGGTTCAGGCGGCCTGGCCGGCGGACTGGGCCGCCCGGTCGAACAGGGCGCTGACCCAGCCGTTGACCACGGCGTCGATGACCATGTGCACGCGGTCCGCCGGCCCCCGGTTGGCGACGCTGTGCGGGTCCGCGAGCCGCAGGTACCAGGCGGAACCGGCCGGCATGGCGCAGCGGACGCCATTGAGGCGGAAATCGACGCCGTCATTGGTGGTTACGGGAATGTGCAGCCGCACGGTGCCCTCCTCGAAGGCGAGGTCGTGGTCGCGATGCTCCTTGATCAGCGAGCCCGGCGCCAGCCGCATCAGGCGCACGGCCTGGAGAGGGCAGGCGAGGCTGGCCAGCACCACCTGGAAATAGGGGGCAGCGGCAAGGGCCGGGGTGTCCGCGAAATCTGTGCAGGCGGGGTCGGAATAGATCATCTGGATCGGGTGCTTCGCCCCCGCCGGCCCGCGCAGGGCGATCACGCTCCAGTCGCCGTCATAGTTCTGCTTGACGAAATGCTCGGTCCAGCCGGCCGCGGCCACTGCCGCCATGTCGGCGGCGAGGGCCTCGGGGTCGTAGTCGAGCGGCAGGCGCAGGCGGTCGGGGAAACGGATGTCGGGCATGGCGCGTCTCCGGCGGAGACGCAACCATAGCGCGACGCGCGCCCGCGTCTACACTCGCCTGGTCAGGCGTCGGGTTGCTGGGCAAGAAAGACGCCGTCTTTGTAGGTGGCGCCGAAGTAGACGTTGATCGCTTTGACTGTGCCGCTCGCGAACGCGAAGTGCTCGGTGTTGCGGAATTCGCGGCCGTCGACGGTCACGCATTTGTACAGCACGAACGCCGTGTCGCCGGCCTCGCAGATCTGCTCGAGCTCGTTGCTGCGGATGTACGCGAGGCTGGCCGGCCAGCAGCGCTCGAAATAAGCCGCCTTGCCGATGCGGTCGTCGTAGGGGCTGGTGAAGGTGAAATCGTCGGCCAGCAGGTCCTCGACGACGGCACGCGTCTTGGTGCGATAGGCGTCGAAGAGTTTGCGGATGATCTCGGTCTTGCTCGGCTCGGTCATGGCGGCCACCTCACATCGGCACGTATTTGAGGAACGGCTCTGCCTCCTTCAGCGCCCGGGCATAGGACGGGCGTGTGGTGAGGCGGCCGAGATAGGCGGCCAGATTGGGATAAGCCCCGGTGAGCGGCGTCACCGCCATGTTGACATAGAACAAGGTCGGCGCCGCGGCGCCGTCGGCCATGCTGAACGCTTCGCCCGCGGCCCAGGTGCGCGCCGCCATGTCTTTTTCGGCGATGCCGAGCGCCGTGTGCAGCGCGCCGCGGGCGTTGTCGACGCCGGTCTTGTCGCGCTGCCCCTCGGGGCGCAGGCGGTCGCCAATGATCTTCTGCATCACGACATGGACGTTGAAGTCGTAGAAGCGGTCGCGCGCGCGCACCTCGAATGCGGCTTCCGTGTCGTCCGGAATGAGTTTGCTTGGCCCCGGATAGCGTTGCGCGAGGTACTCTATGATGGTCGTCGACTCCGGAATCGTCCGTTTCGCCGCCTCGTCGCGCAGCACCGGGAATTTGCCGACCGGCCACATCGTCTTGAAGGCGGCGCTCTGGGCCTCGTCCATCAGATCGACGTGATGCGGCGTGAAGGGTGTTTCGTTCTCGTAGAGCGCGATCAGCGCCTTCTGGCAGAACGACGACAGCGGATGCATGTAGAGCGTGAGCACGACACCTCCCTGACGGTTTTTAATTTGCAAGAAGTCGGCAGCGTAGCGGAATAATGCACGCGCGATCTCACTTCCCCGGCCACACCCGCGTCACGTGCCCCATCTTGCGGCGCGGGCTCGGCTTGCCCTTGCCGTAGATGTGGATCGATGCGCCCGGCACGCTGAGCCAGCGCTCGGTGTGGTTCACCTCGTCGCCGATCAGGTTCACCATCTCGACCTTCTTGCCGAGCCGGACCGGCTTGGCGAGCGGCCAGCCGGCGACTGCGCGAATGTGCTGCTCGAATTGCGAGACGGTGGCGCCGTCGATGGTCCAGTGGCCGGAATTGTGGACGCGCGGCGCGACCTCGTTCACCAGCACCGTCTGCTTGCCCTTGGCGCGCATGACGAACATCTCGACGCCCATCACGCCGACATAGTCGAAGGCGGTGACGATGCGCGTCGCCACCTTGCGCGCGTCCTGCGCAAGGGACGGCGTCACCTTCGCCGGCACGCGCGAGATGTGCAGGATGTGGTCGCGATGCTCGTTCTCGGTCACCTCGTAGCATTCCACCTGGCCATCCTGGCCGCGTGCGGCGATCACCGAGACCTCGCGCTCGAAATTGACGAAGCCTTCCAGGATGCAGGGCGCGCCGCGCAGCGAGCGCCAGGCTTCCGCCGCCTCCTCGGCGTTGCCGAGCTTGACCTGGCCCTTGCCGTCATAGCCGAGCCGCAGCGTCTTCAGCACCGCCGGCAGGCCGACCTTCTTGATCCCCTCGGAGAGCTGGGTGGCGCTGTGCACCGGCGCGTAAGGCGCCACGGCGATCTTCAAGCCGCTGATGAAGTTCTTCTCGACCAGCCGGTCCTGCGTGGTCTCCAGCACCTTCGGATCGGGCAGCACGGGCTTGCGCTGCGCCAGGAAGGCGGCGGTCTCCGCCGGGACGTTCTCGAATTCGTAGGTCATGACGTCCACCGCGTCGGCGAAGCCGGCGAGGGCTTCCTCGTCCTCGTAAGGCGCGCAGGTATAGGCGTGCACCACCTCGAAGGCGCAGGAGTCCTTGTCCGGCGAATAGACGTGACAGCGCAGGCCGAGCGGCGCCGCCGCCAGCGCCAGCATGCGCGCGAGCTGCCCGCCGCCGAGGATTCCGATGGTGGCTCCGGGTTTCAGCACGTCAGACCGCCTGCTTGGTAGGGAGCCGAGCCACATCCACTCGTCCCCGCGAAAGCGGGGACCCGGCACGTTCAGGCCCGACCAAATCGGCCCTGGATTCCCGCTGACGCGGGAATGAGCGGAGTGTGTTGCGGCGCACAGGTTAATCCTTCGGCCGCTTGGCGACGGACTTGGTCTGCCGCGCGCGCCAGTCGTCGAGCCGCTTGGCGATCTTGGCATCCGACAGCGCCAGCACGCTGGCGGCGAGCAGCGCGGCATTGATCGCGCCGGGCTTGCCGATCGCCAGGGTGCCGACGGGAATGCCGCCCGGCATCTGCAGGATCGACAACAGCGAATCCTTGCCCTCGAGCGCATGCGTGTTCATCGGCACGCCGAGCACCGGCAGCGGCGTCATCGAGGCCGCCATGCCGGGCAGGTGCGCCGCGCCGCCGGCGCCGGCGATGATCACCTTGAAGCCGTTGTCGCGGGCGCTGTGCGCGAATTCGTAAAGCCGCTTCGGCGTGCGGTGCGCCGAGACGATGCGCGCGTCGTAGCCAATTCTGAGCGCGTCGAGGGTCCCGGCGGCGTGCTTCATCGTGGCCCAGTCGGACTGGCTGCCCATGATGATCGCGACTGGTTTTGCGGCCATTGTGCCCCCGGTTTCCGCGAAGTCCGCGAAAGGAAGCGCCGGATTATAGGTTTGGACCCCCCGCTGGCAAGGCACCTTCTTCACCTCTCCCCGCAACCCAAGTCGGATGTTTCCGACTTCGGCCAATATGAAGTGACCGAACTCGGGTAAACCGGAGTTCGGTGTGCGGGGAGAGGCCGGCCCGCCGGAGCTTCAGCGAAGGTGGGCCGGGTGAGGGGCCATGCACAGCCCCTCACCCGGCTCGCGCCTTTCAAGCGCTCGCCACCCTCTCCCCGCAAAGAACCGGGAGAGGGAAGCAAGTTACGCAATAATATCCGGCGTGAGCAGGTCTTCGATCTGCCGGATCTTGTCGCGCAGCACCAATTTGCGCTTCTTCAGCCGCTGCACCTGAATCAGGTCGGAACCGGGCGAGGCGGCCAGGGCGGCGATAGCGGCGTCGAGGTCACGATGTTCCTGCTGCAGGCGCGCCAACTGCTCCCGCAACGCGCGTTCTTCCTCGTCAGTCATTGCCACCGCTGATGCTTGAAGGGCCGTATGACATATTCCGCCATAAGCGAAACAATTATCACGTTTTCCACAATCGCATTCAAGGCTTGGGGAAACCGCATCATTCCAAAGGCCTCAGATGCTTTTTGTCCAGGTGGGGGTTTGTCTATACCGTCGCCAGGGGGTCGGATTTGCGCTACAATGCAGGGCTGATCGGGGACGTTACTGATTGAGGAGACATACTGCATGTCGCTGCAATCGCATCTTGCGGAACTCGAAAGACGTCATCAGGCACTCGAGCACGAAATAACGGATTGCCTGGCCCATCCCGCGGTCGATGACCTGATAATCGTAGAACTCAAACGCCGTAAATTGCAGGTAAAGGAAGAGATCGAGCGATTGCGCCATAACGGCCTCGCCAGCGTGCATTAGACGCAGCGATCTCAAGCCTCATATCCGGACTGACCCACCGGCTCGCCGCCGTGAGGTGGCGGCTTTGCAATTCGCATTGCGTGTCAGCGCTTCCAGTTGCACGATGCATGAACGAGGAGCCGGCGAAACGGTCCCCGCGTTCAGCCGTTCGGGAGGAAGCCTATGCGTCCGTTTGCCAGGGCCATTCTGGCCCTGCTTGCTGTCGTTATTGCGTTCGGCAGCGTCAACTCCGCCACCGTTTTGGCCGCCGACTACCCCGCGCGCACCATCACGCTGATCGTGCCTTATCCGCCCGGCGGCGGCGTCGATGCCATGGCGCGCGTGGTCGCCGACAAGCTGACGGAAGCGCTCAAGCAGCAGGTCATCGTCGAGAACCGCGGGGGCGGGGGCGGCACCCTCGGCACCCGGTTCGCCGCCCGGGCCACGCCCGACGGCTACACCCTGCTGCTCGGCCACACCGGCACCATCTCGATCAACCCCAGTCTGTACGTGAAGCTCGCTATGGATCCGCGCAAAGACTTCGCGCCGGTCGGGCTGATCGCCACCATGCCGGTGGCGCTGCTGGCGCATCCTTCGTTCGGGCCGAAGACGATCGCCGACGTTATCGCACTGGCCAGGAAGGACCCGGGCAAGCTCAATGTCGGCACCTCGGCGGTCGGCACCGGCGGCTACATGTGTGCCGAATTGTTCAAGTCGGAGGCCGGCTTGAACTTCACCATCATCCCCTATCACGGGACCTCGCCGGTGATGACCGACCTGCTCGGCGGCCATGTGCCGGTCGCCTTCGGCGTGCTGCCGCCGGCGCTCGGCAACATCGCGGCCGGCAAGCTGCGCGCCATCGCCGTCACCAGCAAGAAGCGCTTCTCGCTGCTGCCCGACGTGCCGACCTTTGCTGAATCGGGCTTGCCCGGATTCGACGCGGAGCTGCACTACGGCCTGCTGGCGCCGGCGGGCACGCCGCCGGAGATCGTCAACAAGCTCAGCGTCGCGCTGCGCAAGCTGGTCGACGCCGAGGAGGTGCAGCAGCGCATCCACATGGAGGGCGGCGACCCGCTGACCTCGACCCCGGCCGAATACGCCGACGATATCGACCGGGAGGAGAAGAAATGGGCCAGCCTGGTGCACAAGCTCGGCCTGAAAGTGGAGTAGCGGCGGATTTGCGCTATGATGGCGCCGTCGTCGCTTGCCTCGGTGGCGGAGCCCGGGCGTGGCTCGCCGCGCCCCTGCCGCCGGGAAGCCACATTGTTCTGGCGAATTTACGCATCGCCATCTGGGGGAGGCCGTCATGATCCTTGCCGCACCGTTCCGCCTGCGCCGTCAGGCCTTAGCCTGCGCCGCCGCCCTTGGGCTGACGCTGGCCGCCGCGGGTGCCGCGCAGGCTTTCACCTTCCAGGACGCGCCGGGCAGCGGCAACGGCGGGCAGGGCTTCACCGATCTGGACACCGCGAGGGCGCCCAACGCGGACAGCCGGGACTCTCGCTTCAGCAGCGATGGCTCGACCATCAAGTCGGGCAACGGCACCTTTCAGTTCGGTGCGCAGTCCAGCTTCAACCGCCGCTACGATCCGAGCAACCTGTTCGATCCCTTCGCCCGCGACGGCAAGTATTAGGCTCCGACCAGGCCGCGAGGCGGGCGTGAGCGCCCCCCCAATGTCTCGATTCGACTAGGGCTTTCGTGCGACCGCACCTTCACGGCGCAAATCGGCTTGCGCATTTATATCCGTAGGCGTATATCCGTATGCGGATAAGAGGTCACGCCATGTCTGCTGCCCATCCCGCCAACCCGCTCGCGCTCGCCGTGCTGGCGCTCCTGTTCGAGCGGCCGATGCATCCTTACGAGATGGCGGCGACGATGAAGGAGCGTCACAAACACGACAGCATCAAGCTGCGCTACGGTTCGCTTTACACGGTGATCGATCACCTCACGGCGCGCGGCTACATCGTCGCCAAAGCGAGGAAGCGCGAGGGCGCGCGCCCGGAGCGCACGATCTATCGTCTCACGCCGGACGGCCGTGCCGAGCTGCGCGCCTGGATGCGCGATCTCATCGGCACGCCGGCGAAGGACTATCCGCAATTCGAGGCTGGCCTGTCTCTGCTGCCCGTGCTGCCGCCGGACGAAGTGCTGGCGCTGCTGCGCGAGCGCGCGGGCAGGCTGGATACGACAATCAACGAGCAGACCGCACGGGTGCGCGGCGCCGGCGAACAATTCCCGCCGCTGTTCCTGATTGAAAGCGAATTTCGCATCGCCATGCTCAAGGCCGAGCATCGCTTTGTCGTGGATTTGACCACGCGCATTGAAAAGGGCTGGGGACCGATTGCGCTGTGGCGCGGCATTCACGAGGACCACAAGGCGACGCTGGAGAAGCTCTACAGCGAGCTCGGCGGCGGCCCGCAGACTTGATCAGTGGCTTGGCCGCGGCGTGCGCTCCGCCGCAGCAAAAGCCGTCGATGCGAGCGCAGAGAGTGAGGTCATCATGTCGGCGATGAACACGGACGACGCCTGGCGCTATGGCGAGAAGGCGATGGATTGGTATGGCTGGGGTTCGCCGGTCGGTCTTGGCCTGCTGCTGCTCTCCGTCAGCGGCTCGCTCTACCTGCTGCACGCGGCGGGCTTGTTCTGAATTTTGCTGCGGTATCACATCACGACGAGCTTGTTCGGGAGCTCGTTGCGGTTGACGGCGCCGGGCGGGAAATGCTCGGCCAGGACGGCGCCGCAGCGTTCAATCGCCCCGACGAATCCGTCGCCGGCGCGTCTGTCCTTGATCGCCACGATCATCGCGGCGATCGCATCTTCCCAGACCTCCTTGCCGACTTTGGCGTGGATGCCGGTGTCCGCGACGATCTCCGCATAATGTTCGGCGATCGATGCGAAGATGAGAACGCCGGTACGGTCTTCGGTCAGGTGCAGACCGTGCCCCAGGAATTGCCGCATCGCTTCGGCATGCGCGCGTTCGCGCATCGCCTGTCGCGGCACGATGCGGTATCGCACCGCGGGCAGCGACAGGATCGCCGCCGTGACGATGAACGCCACGAGCTGCGCCAGATAGATCGTACCGGCGGGCCACTTGGTGAGATAGATGAGCAGCAACGGCACGAGCAGCGCCACCAGCGCCGCCCACGCGATGGGCACCAGCCGGTAGCTGCTCGATGCATGGGTTACGACGCAGAAGATCTCCCCTGCCGTCTTCTCCTCGGCTGCGCGGATCGCCGCGGCGACCCGCTCGGTGTCGGCTGCCGTGATCATCGCTCACCAACTCCCCGATGCGCCGCCGCCCCCGAACGATCCGCCGCCGCCGGAGAAGCCGCCATTGCCGGAGAAGCCGCCCGAGGACCGTGACGGCCCTGAACCCCACGGAAACGGCACCGGCACGATCATCGGTCCGCCGCGTCCCGGGCGGCCGCCGCCAGGCGGGCCGCGGCGTCCGACATTGCGAATGATCATGAAAACCACGAACAGGAAGAGCAGGAAAACGAGGACATCCAGCGCGCCGGGCTGAGAATCGGGCCGCTGGTTGGCGCGCGTTTTCCATTCGTCGGGATCGACCGTCGCCGCCTGGATGATGTCATCGACCCCGCGCGTGATCCCGCCGCTGAAATCTCCTGTCCTGAAGCGCGGAAGAATGGCGTTCTCGATGATGAGTCTCGTCACCGCATCGGTCAAATTGCCTTCGAGGCCGTAGCCGACTTCGATCCGCACTTTGCGCTCGTTGGGCGCCACGATGAGCAAGGCACCGCTGTTCTTCTCCTTCTGACCGATCCCCCAGGCGCGTCCGAGCTGATAGCCGTAGTCTTCGATCGACGTTCCTTGCAGCGACTTCAAGGTGACGACCACGAGCTGGCCCGTCGTCTTGGTTTCGAAGTCGGCGAGCTTGCGTTCGAGTGCCGCCTTGGTCGCGGGATCAAGAATGCCCGCGTCGTCGACGACTCGGCCCGTCAGTTGCGGAAACGTCAGGGCGCCGTAAGCGGCACTGACGGACACAATCAGGATGAGGACGAATAGGAGGCGGACTGCTTTGATGTCGAGGGCCGAGAGCGCAAAACGAGCGGCACGCGCTTTCATCGGCCATGGATCCGTCGTGCGATTTAGAACTTCACAGTCGGCGGGCGATCAGCTTCGGCCGTCGCAGTAAACGTCTCCATCGGCTTGTAGCCGCGGTAGAGCGTCGATGCCCAGATCACGCCCGGAAATGTCTTGAGCTCGGTATTGTAGGCCCGCACGCTCTCGATGTAGTCGCGCCGCGCGACGGCAATGCGGTTTTCCGTTCCCTCCAGCTGCGACTGCAACGCCAGAAAGTTTTGGTTCGACTTGAGGTCGGGATAGCGCTCGACCGTGACCAGCAGCCGCCCCAGCGCTCCGCTGAGCGAATTCTGCGCGTCTTGATATTGCTTGAACTTGGCCGGATCGGTGACGGTGGAGGCATCGACCTTGATCTGGCTGGCTTTTGCACGCGCCTCGGTCACTTGCGTGAGCACCTCGCGCTCTTGCGTCGCATAGCCTTTGACGGTTTCGACAAGGTTGGGGATGAGATCGGCGCGCCGCTGATACTGATTTTGCACGTCCGACCAATTGGCCTTGGACTTCTCTTCGAACGACGGGATGTTGTTCACGCCGCATCCGGACACCAACACACCGAGAAAAGTGACCAAAAACGGTATGCGGAGGCGACCTGCGAGGGACGATACTCGCCGCCTTCCATCATATCGGGGACCATCGGCGGAGCCGTGAAATATGCGGCCGGCGAGATTGACGGTCGTGTCGAACACGATTTCGCTCTCCTCGTTTACCTATTCCGGTGACGTCTGAAGGCAAAGACAAGGGTTCAGCGTGATCTCATTTGCGAGGTTAGAGTGGCTCCTGGTTCATTGCAACTTGAGCGCATTACCGCTTGCGGCTGAGAAAGGCCATGAAAGCGGCCTGAGCGTCCGGCGATGTGAGCCGCTGCTTGAACGCCTCGGCTTCTTCGTCGATCCGCGCGACGATCTCATCCGGCGCGCCGCGCATCAGCCGCCGCGCGACCCGCACGCCCTCCGGCGGCAACGCGGCGATCTTCTCCGCCGCCGCGCGTGCCGCCGTCTCGAGCTCGTCCGGCGGCACAATGCTGTTCACGATCCCGGCGGCCTTCGCCTCTTCGGCCGAGAGCGGCTGGCCCATCACCAGCAGCGAGAAGGCGCGCGCGTGGCCCATCAGCCGCGCCGCGATCAGGCTCGACGCGGCTTCCGGCACCAGGCCGAGCGCGACGAACGGCGTCGAGAGTTTTGAATCGCTGGCAGCGACGACATAGTCGCAATGCAGAAGCATGGTCGTGCCGACGCCGACGGCGGCCCCGCTCACCGCCGCCACCAGCGGGGTTTCGCTGCGCGCCAGCGCATAGAGGAAGCGAAGGATCGGCGCACCCAGCGCGCCGCCTTGCGCCATCGTGACGAAATCGCCGATGTCGTTGCCGGCACAGTAGGCGCCCGGACTGCCGGCGATCAGCAGGCAGCGCACGCCGCTGCTGCCGGCCTGTTCGATTGCCTCCGCCATGGCGTCGTACATCGCCAGGGTCAGCGCGTTCTTCTTGTCCGGCCGGTTCATCCGGATGGTGCGGATGGGGCCGTCGTCGGCAACCTGAATGTCGGGCATGAGCTCCCTCGGTCGTCATCGCCGGGCGGCGCGAAGCGCCGAGACCCGGTGATCCCGATAAGGATGGCACGACTGCGCCTCCCTAAGCGAGACGGCCGGGACAAACCCGGCAATGGACAAATAGAGGCGGGTGGCGAGTGAGGGCAAGGCGGGATCAGGTGACGCGCGCTCGGCAAACGGCTGGTGGTGGGAGTGACGGAGGCAGAGGCGGCGTAAGTGCCTTCATACCGCCCCGCGTTGCGGGGATAAGGAAGCCTTACACCCCCTTCGCCATCTCACGCAGCTTGAACTTCTGAATCTTCCCCGTGCTCGTCTTCGGGATTTCCGCGAACACGACATAGCGCGGCACTTTGTAGCCGGCGAGGTGCTTGCGGCACCATTGCGTCAACTCGCCGGTGGTCGCCTGCGCGCCCGGTTTGAGCTCGATGAAGGCGCAGGGCGTCTCGCCCCATTTGTCGTCGGGCTTGGCGACGACGGCCGCCGCAGCCACGGCCGGATGCTTGTACAAAGCATCCTCCACCTCGATCGAGGAGATGTTCTCGCCGCCGGAGATGATGATGTCCTTGGAGCGGTCCTTGAGCTGGATATAGCCGTCCGGGTAGATCACGCCGATATCGCCGGTGTGAAACCAGCCGCCCTCGAAGGCCTTGTCGGTGGACGCCTTGTTCTTGAGATAGCC
>DATARB010000255.1:0-2553 GCA_036264375.1 Pseudolabrys sp. | reverse complement strand
AGACCGACGCCGGCGTCTATTTCATCGGCCGCATCCGCACGCCCTGGAAGGAGCGCAAGGACTGCCCGAAGAACGCCCGCCAGTCCGACGCGGTCTGCACCGTCGAACTCGACCCGCGCTGGCAGGACGGCCTCAAGGGCGTCGAGACCTGCACCCACCTGGTGCTGCTCTATTGGATGGATAAATCGCCGCGCAATCTGGTGCTGCAAGTGCCCGGCAGCTACGGCGTCCAGCGCGGGACGTTTTCGCTGCGCTCGCCGGCCAGGCCCAATCCGATCGCGATGAGCGTGGTGAAATTAACTCGCGTGGAGGGCAACACGCTCTCCGTCGTCGGACTCGATTGTCTTGACGGTACGCCGTTGTTGGATATCAAGCCGTACTTTGCTTCGACCGACAGCGTTCCCGACGCGGTGGTCGGCTGGCACCGCGATCGCTGATCCCGACGAAGTACCCCAAACGCTCATTAAGCCCTGTGGTTCCGATACTTTTCGCACTTTTGAGCAGCGCCTGACGCGGAACTAATGAACCTTCCTGAGACTTTCCTCGACGAACGTCGGGGTTGAGTTATCGAGGGTGTCATGTCCAGCAAAATTTATGCGTACGGCTCGCTCACTGCGTTGATCGCGGCGGCTGCCTTATCGTGTGGCACGGCGCAGGCGCAAACCAATTTCGCTTACTTGGCCCAACCGGCGCAGAGCCAGATCGCGCCGCGGCCGCAGGCAGCGGTGCCCGTCGATCCGACCGGCGATGAGGACGCGCAACTGCCGGCGCGCCTGCAACGGCAGATCGTCGATTACCGGACGGCGGAAGCGCCCGGCACGGTCATCGTCGATACCCCGCACACCTATCTCTATTACGTGCTCGGCGGCGGTAAGGCGCTCCGCTACGGCATCGGCGTCGGCCGCGAAGGCTTCACCTGGTCGGGCGTGCGCAATGTGGTGCGCAAGGCCGAGTGGCCGGACTGGTATCCGCCGGAGGCGATGATCAAGCGCCAGCCTTACCTGCCCCGCATGACCGCGGGCGGCCCCGGCAACCCACTCGGCGCGCGCGCCATGTACATCGGCGGGACCGATTACCGCATCCACGGCACCAACAATCCCGAGACGATCGGCAAGAACGTGTCGAGCGGCTGCATCCGTCTCACCAATGAGGACGTGATGGACCTCTACAAGCGGGTGCAGGTCGGCGCCAAGGTTGTGGTGCTGCCGCAGACGACCATCGCCCGGGCCTCCAACGCTCGCCGCGCACAGCTTCCCGTGCGCCCGGTCGCTCAAACCAACGATGGCAGCGACGCCTATGCCCAGGCGCCGCAAGATGCGGGGCAACCGCTGCCGCTGCGCTAGGTCATTCACTGACTGACTGCGAACCTCCTCTTAGACTTGCCCGGCCATCATGCCGGGCAATTTTTTTGTGCCGTTGGCCCGCGCGGTGCGGGAGGCTATACGTCAGCCGCAAAGTCATCGAGGAGAGATCATGCGAATTGCGGTTATGGCGGCGGGCGCCGTCGGCGGATATTTCGGCGCGCGGATGGCGGCGGCCGGACACGACGTGTTCTTCATTGCGCGCGGCGCCAATCTCGAGGCGATCAAGAAGAACGGCCTGAGCATCGAAAGCGTGCACGGCGACCTGCACCTGGAAAAGCCGAACGTCACCGACGATCCGGCCAAGGTCGGGCCGGTCGACGCAGTGTTCTTCGCCGTGAAGCTCTGGGACACCGAGAAGGCCGCCGAGCAGATGAAGCCGCTGCTCGGACCCAACACGCGCGTCATCACCTTGCAGAACGGCGTCGACAGTTACGAGCGCCTCGCGCCGATCATCGGCGCCGAGCGCGCGATCCCCGGCATCACTTACGTGGTCAGCGTCATCGACCGGCCGGGCGTGATCAAGCAGACCAGCAAATTCCAGACCATCATCTGCGGCACCATCGACGGCAAGCCCGACGCTCCGCTCAAAGCCTTCGTCGATGCCGCCAAGGCCGCCTCGATCAACGTCACGCTGTCGGACAACATCGCGCGCGACCGCTGGCAGAAGTTCATCTTCCTCTCGGCGACATCGGGCGCGACCGCGATCACGCGCATGCCGATGGGCCCGATCCTCGCCGATCCCGACACGCGCGCGCTCTTCCGCAGCATCATGCAGGAGACGCTCGCCGTCGGCCGCGCCAAGGGCGTCGACGTGGATCCCGGCTATGCCGACGAACGCATGACCTTCGCCGATGCCAATTCGCCGGCAACGATGAAAGCCTCGATGGCGAACGACCTGGATCGCGGCAACCGGCTGGAACTCGACTGGCTGGCCGGACAGGTGTCGCGGCTCGGCAAGGAGCTGAAAGTGCCGACGCCGGTGAACGACGCCATCTATGCCGCGCTGAAGTTGCACCGGATGGGGACCCCGCGCTGACGCGGCGTTTGACGCCGCAAGCGAAGCATCATCCGGCGAAGTCTGCTATCATCGCGCAGAAGCCAATCGGAGACCGACCATGACCACGTATACGGTGGGCCTCAGAGTGAACACGCGTTCGCGCGTGTTCACCATCGAGGCCGAGGACGCGCT
>DATARB010000253.1:0-2790 GCA_036264375.1 Pseudolabrys sp. | reverse complement strand
GGGTTGGGGTGGAGGTCACGTCGATGCAGACGCTCATACTCAAACGACGTCACCGCCGTCGCACGCAAGCCGACGCCCAATTCCTTAGCCTTCTCCACCAGCGCGTCGACCAGATAGCGGTTCTCGATCATGTGCGCGAAGGCTTCGCCCGGCTCCACCTCGCCGCCGAACGTCAGGAACGTCGGCCGCACCGCGTCGTCGAGCTTGGAGTCGGTCACCAGCATGTCCAGCATCGGCTGCGCCTGATCCTCGACTGCCGGCCAGACCGCGATGGCCTCGAACAGCCGCCGCGCCGCCGCGGCGATGGCCGTGGCCCGCGGATCCCTCGATTTGGCATGCACCAGCGCCGGATCGGCCACCGTCACGGCGAAGCTTTCGCCCAGCGCCTGGCGCAAGGCGATCCCCAAGGCCAGGCCGGCAAAGCCGCCGCCGCCGATCACCACGTCGGCGCGTTCTCGTTGGGTATCCGGCTTTTCCATCGGCATTCCTTGTAAATCCTGCCTGAGCATAGCAGGTTGGGCGTGCATTTTGACCATTGCAGGCCCTGCCCAATGTCCACCGCCGCCGTCAAGGAATTGCTCGAGATCCTCGACCTCGAAAAGCTGGACGTGAACCTGTTTCGCGGCCGCAGCCCGCAGGTCGGCTGGCAGCGCGTGTTCGGCGGTCAGGTGATCGGTCAGGCGCTGGTCGCCGCGGTGCGCACGGTCGACGCCCGCCCGCCGCACTCCATGCACGCCTATTTCCTACTGCCGGGCGACCCCAAAGTTCCCATCATCTACGACGTCGACCGCATGCGCGACGGCAAGAGCTTCACCACCCGCCGCGTCACCGCGCGCCAGCACGGCCACCCGATATTCTCCATGCTGGTCTCGTTCCACACCGACGAAGACGGCCTCGACCATCAGGCGCAGATGCCGGACGTGCCGCCGCCGGACAAGCTGCCGAGCGAATACGAGGTGCGCGAGAAGATCCTGCCGACCATGCCCGATCCGGTGCGGCGCTATTACGAGCGCGAGCGGCCGATCGAGCTGCGGCCAGTGGAGTTCGAGCGCTACGGCGGCAAGAAATATCCCGACGGCCGTTTCCACGTCTGGATCCGCACCACCGCCAAGCTGCCGGACGATCCGGCGCTGCATCAATGCGTCTTGGCGTATGCCTCCGACATGACGCTGCTCGACGCGGCGCTGGCGCCGCACGGGCGCACCTTGTTCGAGAAGGACTTCATGGCCGCGAGCCTCGATCATGCGCTGTGGCTGCACCGGCCGTTCCGCGCCGACGACTGGCTGCTCTATGCGCAGGACACGCCCAATCTGCACGGCTCGCGCGGTTTCGCGCGCGGACTTATATTCACGCGCGATGGCACGCTGGTCGCCTCGGTCGCGCAAGAGGGTCTCGTGCGCTTGCGGCGAAGCTGAGGCTGCGGAAATCCATGGACAGACCCCCTCCACATTCCTCCCCCTTTCAGGGGGAGGATGACCGCGAGGCGAGTCCTCCCTCCCCCTGCAAGGGGGAGGGTTGGGGTGGGGGTCAGCTTATTCGGCGCTATGCCTTGGCGCTTTTGCTTCTCCCGCTTCTTGCGCTCCCACACGACACACGCGCCGCCTCCGGCCGCGAGCCGCCGCCGCCCGGCGCCTTGCCCAGCGCGCCGCCGCAATACACGCACTTCACCAGTGCCGAACTGACGCACGGCTTCATGGCGCTCGCCTTCGGTTCGGACCTTCGTATCGGTGTGCGCCCGCGCGGCATCCGCCGCTTCGATCATCCGATCCGCGCGCATGTGATCAGCAGCGGCAGCATCGGCCGCGGCGCAGAGATGGCACGGGTCCTCGAGGACTACGCGCGCCAGGTGCCCAACCTGAAGCTCACGATCGCGAACGACAGTGAGCCGGCCGACATCGACCTGCGGCTGATCGACGAGAAAGATTTCTACGCGGCTTTGGAGGCGGCCTTCGGCGCGAAAGTCGCACGGACCTTCATCGCTCGCACCGACCCGCAATGCATGACCAGCGTGAAGTCGAGCGCCGTGGGCGACATCGTCCGCTCGGTGTCCTTCATCATCGTCGACAAAGGCGACGACGTCTTTTTCGACTGCGCCTATCACGAGCTGCTGCACGCCTTCGGCCTGTCAAACCACGACCAGCGCAATCCCTGGACCACGCTCAACCAGAACCGCATGGTCGGCTATCTGAGCGTCTACGACCGCTCCCTCCTGACCATGCTCTACGATCCCCGCCTGAAGCCCGGCATGACCCCGGCGCAGGCCCGCGCAATTCTTCCCCATGTCATTGCCCGCCTTGGACTCGCCGGCCGGTAACACCCTAGCCGGCCCCGGCTGCCTAGCCATACGGCAACTGCCTGTGGGCGCGGCAACAATGGCGCTTAATCTTTAGGCTCTATGTCGTTAGTTTGGGCGGTCGAGCCCGTGCCGGCGCTTGCCCGTGCGGGCTTTGTGGCGCGCGCGCCTGCCAATGACGACTCCGGGAAGGAAGCCATGAAGCTGGTCATCGCTGTCATCAAGCCGTTCAAGCTGGACGAAGTGCGCGAAGCCCTCACCCGCATTGGCATCCACGGCATGACCGTGACCGAGGTGAAAGGCTACGGCCGGCAGAAAGGCCACATGGAGATCTACCGCGGCGCCGAGTACGCCATTCATTTCCTGCCCAAGCTCCGCCTCGAGGTGGCGGTCGCCAGCGAGCAGATCGATCAGGTGATGGACGCGGTCGCCGCCGCCGCCAAGACCGGGCAGATCGGCGATGGGAAGATCTTCGTCCTGCCGCTCGATCAGGCCGT
>DATARB010000217.1:0-1612 GCA_036264375.1 Pseudolabrys sp. | reverse complement strand
GGCAATTTCTCGCGGATGGTCTGTTCAATGACGCGCGGGCCGGCGAAGCCGATCAGCGCGCCGGGTTCTGCGATGTGCACGTCGCCCAGCATCGCATAGGAGGCGGTGACGCCGCCGGTGGTCGGGTTGGTGAGCACGACGATGTAGGGCTGACGCGCCTCGCGCAGCATCTGCACGCCCACCGTCGTGCGCGGCAGTTGCATCAAGGAGAGAATGCCCTCCTGCATGCGCGCGCCGCCGGAGGCCGCGAACATGATGAAGGGCGTCTGCCGCCGCACGGCCGTTTCGAGGCCGGTGACGACGGCCTCCCCGGCGGCCATGCCGAGCGAACCGCCCATGAAATCGAAATCCTGCACGCCGACGGTCACCATCAAGCCGTCGAGCTTGCCGACCCCGATCTTCACCGCGTCCTGCAGGCCGGTCTTGGTGCGCGCATCCTTGAGGCGGTCGGCATAGCGGCGCTCATCGCGGAACTTGAGCGGATCGATTTGCACGTCGGGCAAGGCGATGTCTTCGAAGTCGCCGCCATCGAACATGGTTTTCAGACGCAAAGGCGCGCTGATGCGCATGTGGTAGTTCGACGAGGGGATGACGAACTGGTTCGCCTCGACGTCTTTATAGAAGACGAGTTGGCCGGTCTCCGGACATTTGATCCAGAGATTTTCCGGCGTCTCGCGGCGCAGGAAGCTGCGAATCTTCGGCCGGACGACGTTGGAGATCCAGTTCATGAGCTCGTTCTCATCAGGCTGTCATGCCCGCGAACGCGGGCATCCAGCGATCCCAGAAAGTAAGGTGTGGCAGCCTATCGTGCCACTATGACCGTCATATGGTTACAGCATCGCTCGCATTTGCGGGCAATGATAACCGTCATTTACTCCGCCGCGACACGGCCCGCCGAGCGGATGCCGGCGGCCAGTTCGGACACCAGATCCGCGACCGCCTTCACCGTACCGTTCGTCGCTTTCCCATCTTTATCAAGGCTCTTGCGCAGCGCATCGACCAGCGCCGACCCCACCACGACACCGTCGGCGCCTTGCGCGATGGCGCGCGCCTGCTCCGCCGTGCGCACGCCGAAGCCGACTGCCACCGGCAGCTTGGTGTGCCGCTTGATGCGCGTCACCGCGGTCGACACTTTCGCCGCGTCGGGTGCGGCAGCGCCGGTGATGCCGGTGATGGAGACGTAATAGACGAAGCCCGACGTGTTGTTCAGCACCGCCGGCAACCGCTTGTCGTCGGTGGTCGGAGTCGCGAGGCGGATGAAATTCAGCCCCGTCTTCAGCGCCGGCAGGCACAGTTCTTCGTCCTCCTCCGGAGGAAGATCGACGACGATCAATCCGTCCACGCCCGCCGCCTTGGCATCCACGAGGAATCTGTCGACGCCGTAGATATAGATCGGATTGTAATAGCCCATCAGCACGATCGGCGTGTCGTTATCCTCTTTGCGGAAGTCGCGCACCAATGCGAGGGTCTTGGTCATGCGCTGACCGGCTTTGAGCGCGCGCAAGCCCGCGGCCTGGATGGCGGGGCCGTCCGCCATCGGATCGGTGAACGGCATGCCGAGTTCGATCACATCGGCGCCGGCTCTCGGCAAAGCCTTTGCGATGGCGAGCGA
>DATARB010000194.1:0-5650 GCA_036264375.1 Pseudolabrys sp. | reverse complement strand
AGGAATTCCAGGAACTGGGTCGAGCGGACGATGGTGTATGGGATGCCGGAGATCTTGATCAGTTTCTCTTGGGCGACCTTGGCGCGAAAATAGCCATTGTCGGATCGGTCGATGCCGACGATGGAGAGCGCGACATGGTGCCGGACACCGGCTGCGGCCTCCGCCGCGAGAAGGTTGCGGCCGGAGGTCTCGAAGAACTCCAGCACCGCCTTGTCTTCAAATGAGGGCGAATTGGCGAGGTCGATCACCACCTGCGCGCCGGCCAGGGCCTCTTTGAGCCCCTCGCCGGTGATGGTGTTGACGCCGCTGTTGGGCGAGGCGGCGAGGACTTCGTGGCCGCCCTGGCGCAGAATGGCGACGGTCTTCGAGCCGATCAGGCCGGTACCACCGATCACAACGATCTTCATGGCTGACCTCCCACGTCGATGACTGGAGATCTCGATGACTGGAGGTTCTTATAATGAGTTCGAGGAGACGGTTCGAAAGCTACTGAGACAAAATGTCGCCGGCAAAATTGCCGCGCGCCTTCTCAGACGTCGTCGACTGGTCAGCACTGCTGATCGATTTGTGGAGGCACCTGGATGCCTCATTCGCGACCCGATACGACAAACTCGCGGCAAACTATCAAGCGTTCATCAAGCTTGCATCAATTCGAACTTGGCTAAGCGCCAATGAGTCCACGCCTGAGTTTATTGCCCGCCAATCGCCTCGGCGATGGCTACGGTGCGGCGGGCCATGTCGGCGTGCAGCCGCTCGACCATGCGGCCGTCGATCGACACCACACCCTTGCTCTTGTTCTCCGGCAGATCGAACGCCGCGATCATCTTGCGCGCGTTCTCAACCTCCTCCGCTGACGGCGAGAACGCCGTGTTGCACGGCTCGATCTGGTTCGGATGGATCAGCGTCTTGCCGTCGAAGCCGAACTCGACGCCCTGCCTGCATTCCATCTGGAAGCCGTCGGCGTTGGCGAGATCGTTGTAGACGCCGTCGAGGATGTCGATGCCGTGGATGCGCGCGGCGGCGACGCACATCGTCAGCCATGGCAGCATCGGCGCGCGGCCCGGCACGAGGCGGGCGCGCGTATCCTTGGCAAGATCGTTGGTGCCCATCACGAAGCCGGACAGGCGCGTCTCGGAATCGCGCGCGGCGGCGGCGATCGACAGAATGTTGAAGATCGCCAGCGGCGTCTCGATCATCGCCCAGATGCGCGTCTTGTGATCGGTACCCATGTCGAGCAGGCGGCGGCCGATCAGCTCCAATGTCTGCGGCGACGACACTTTCGGTATGAGGATCGCGTCCGGCGCCGCATGGGCGGCGGCCGTGAGGTCGTCGGCGTGCCACGGCGTGTCCACGCCGTTGACGCGGATGAACACCTCGCGGCGGCCGAAGCCGCCTGCCTTCACCACATCGGCGACCTGCTTGCGCGCGGCCTCCTTGGCGTCAGGCGCGACTGAGTCCTCGAGGTCGAGGATGACGCCATCGGCGGGAAGCGTCTTCGCTTTCTCCAGCGCGCGGGCATTGGAGCCGGGCATGTAGAGCACGCTGCGGCGCGGACGAATGGTCATCGACAGTTCCCCCATTGGCGTACCTCCCGACCCTACCGTCCGAGCAATGCGCATGCCACTGTCGCATCGATGATAGCGATCTCCGAAGACATATGGCTGGCCGGAGTGGATGGCTGCCCCGGCGGGTGGATCGCGGTGTTCATGCGGCCGTCCGGCGGCGACGTGGTGCTCGGCATGTTCGCTCGCTTTGCCGACGTGCTGGCATCGGCGCAGCGTCCGGCTCTCGTCGCCGTGGACATGCCCATCGGCCTGCCGGAGCGCACCGGCCATGGCGGACGCAAGGCGGAGACGCTTGTGCGGCCTCTGCTCGGCCAGCGGCAATCCTCGGTGTTTTCGGTGCCGTCGCGCGCCGCCCTCGAAGCGGACAACTATCGTGCCGCCTGCACGGCGGCGATGGCGACGTCCGATCCGCCACGCAAGGTGTCGAAGCAACTTTTCAACATCGCGCCCAAAATCCGCGAGGTGGATGCGGTGCTCCGCGAAGACTCGTCGATTATTCCACGTGTGTTTGAAGTGCATCCGGAACTGGCCTTCTGGCGGCTCAACGGCGAGCGCGCGGTCACCGAGCCGAAGAAGGTCAAGAGCCGCTGCTACGAGCCGGGTCTCGCCCTGCGCCGTGCGCTGCTGGTCGCCGCCGGGCTGCCCGAGAGTGTCGTGAAGACGATACCGCCGAAGGGCGCTGGGCCCGACGATCTGCTCGATGCGCTCGCCTGCGCGGCCATTGCACGGCGCATCCTTGAAGGGTCGGCGCGGCCTTTTCCCGACCCGCCGGAGCGGGACGCTTTTGGGTTGCCCATGGCGATCTGGGCGTGACAAACCTAAGTCCAAGTCCCTGTAATAAAAGTACCTGTAATCGAAGTGCCGGCCATCGTACGGAGTGCGGATAATGGATTTTCCCAAGCGGCTGATCGACGGCTACAGCGCGTTTCTCAGCGAGCGGCTGCCGGTCGAGCAGAGCCGTTTCCGCGAGCTGGCTGAGACCGGCCAGAAGCCGGAGACCATGATCATCGGCTGCTGCGACTCGCGCGTCTCGCCGGAGGTCATATTCGACGCAGGGCCGGGCGAACTGTTCGTCGTGCGCAACGTCGCCAATATCGTCCCGCCTTATGCGCCGGACGGGCAGGCGCACGGTGTCTCGGCAGCACTGGAGTTTGGCGTCGCCGCATTGAAGGTGCGGCACATCGTCGTTCTCGGCCATGCGCAATGCGGGGGCGTGAAAGCCTTTGCGGAGGATGCCGAGCCGCTCTCGCCGGGCGACTTCATCGGCAAATGGATGCGGCTGATGGCGCCGGCTTCAGACAAAGTTGGCCCGCGCGGCGGCATGTCGGCGGCGGATTACCTGACCAAGCTCGAGCAGGCGAACATCGTCAACAGCCTCGACAACCTGCTGACCTTCCCGCGCCTGTGCAAGATGATCGAGCGCGGCCAGATCTCGTTGCACGGCGCTTACTTCGGCGTGGCGACGGGTGAGCTCTCGGTGCTCGACCGCGCCACCGGCGCCTTCAACCGCGTTGCGCCCGCCGCCCACGCCGCGGCCTTCGCAGCGCCGCGGTTTTAACGACAGGAGCCTCGTGCTTAACGGCGCTTAACCGTGCGGCGGCAAAACCGGCGTGCACTGTTCGCCACAATTATCGACAATGTAAGAGTTCCATCTAAGACGATGGTAACATCCTGTAGTTACACGGTGGGCGCATTGGAACCGGCAATGGTTTTGTGTCGCGATGGTAGAGCAATCGCTCATCACCGAGCTCGAAGGCTCGTTCAGGTCTGGCTCGCCAGCAAGACAAGTCGAGATGCTGCGGCGGGTCACGGACCTCTTCCTGGCCGGCGCCAGCGTCTATTCCGATGAACAGGTCGATCTGTTCGACGGCGTCATCTCCCGTCTGGCGGACCGGATCGAGACCAAGGCGCGCGCCGAGCTCGCCAACCGGCTGGCGCCTATCGCCAATGCGCCCACGACGACCGTGCGCTGGCTGGCGCATGACGACTCGATCGATGTCGCCGGGCCGATCCTGACGCAGTCGAGCAGGCTCACCGACGAAGATTTGCTCGAGATCGCCGAGGACAACAGTCAGGAGCGGCTGCTCGCCATCTCCAAGCGGGCGGCGCTGAGCGAATGCGTCGGCGATGCGCTGGTGATCCGCGGCAACCGCGATGTCGTGCTTTCGGTGACGCAGAACCAAGGCGCGCGCTTTTCCGAGACCGGCTACGACCGGCTGGTCGAGCGCTCGATCGACGACGAGGTACTCGCCATCTGCGTCGGCATGCGCAAGGACATTCCGCGCGAGCATTTTCACACGCTGATCGCGCAGGCCTCCGAGGTGGTGTTCAAGAAGCTCGCCGCGAGCAATCCGGCCGCGGTGCAGGAGGTGCAGCGCGTTTTGACCGGCATCACCGGACAAGAGGTGCGCGCCAAGCGCGATCCGGTGTCGTTCGACAGCGCAGGGCTTTCGGGACAGGCCGCCGAAGCGCTCATTTTGGAATTCGCAGCCAACGGTGACTTCGAAGAGACCATCGCCGCTCTGTCCGCGCTCAGCCGCGCGCCGCGCGCGCTGGTCGAGAACGTCATGAGCGACCGCCGGGGCGACAACGACTTCACGTTGTTGCTGGCGAAGGCCGCCGGCCTGTCATGGCCAACCGCCTTGCAGCTCTGCATCATGCGGCGCGGACCGGGCGGCATGCCGCCGATGGCGATCGACGCGGCGCGGGCAAAATTCGAGCGCCTGAAAGTGGAGACGGCGCAGCGCGTCGTGCGCTTCTACAACACGCGCCATTCGGCGGTGGCGAATTTCGAGGAGCTGGCGCACAGCATGCGCGGCGCCGCCCCGGGTCACTGAGGCGCCGGAGCGCGCGTAGTGGCGTTTAGCGCCGCCACTTGCTCCGCTCATTCCCGCGCAAGCGGGAATCCAGGTTCGCTAGGAAAGCCGGCCGTTTTGCGCTGGTCCCCGCTTTCGCGGGGACAAGCGGCTGAACCGATCTACGCCGCTTTCTTCTTCGCGCTGATCAGCTTGCGGTTGATCAGGCACTCCGCGATCTGCACGGCGTTGAGCGCCGCGCCTTTGCGCAGATTGTCGGAGACGACCCACATCTCCAGGCCGTTCTCGACCGTGCCGTCCTCGCGGATGCGGCTGATATAGGTCGCGTCCTCGCCGGCACATTCATAGGGCGTGACGTAACCGCCGGGCTCGCGCTTGTCGATGACAAGGCAACCGGGTGCGCTGCGCAGGATGTCGCGCGCCTCGTCCGCGCTGATCGGATTTTCGAACTCGATGTTCACCGCTTCCGAATGGCCGACGAACACGGGCACGCGCACGCAAGTGGCGGTCAGCTTGATTTTGGGATCAAGAATCTTCTTGGTCTCCATCATCATCTTCCACTCTTCCTTGGTGTAGCCGTCCTCCATGAACACGTCGATCTCGGGGATGACGTTGAAGGCGATGCGCTTGGGAAACTTCTTGTTCTCGATCTCGCCCAATGTGAACACCGCCTTGGTCTGCGAGAACAATTCGTCCATCGCATCCTTGCCCGCGCCCGACACCGACTGATAGGTCGCCACCACCACGCGCTTGATCGTCGCCTTGTCGTGCAGCGGCTTGAGCGCGACGACGAGCTGCGCCGTCGAGCAGTTCGGGTTGGCGATGATGTTCTTCTTGGTGAAGCCCGAAACCGCGTCGGCATTCACCTCCGGCACGATCAGCGGCACGTCCGGGTCCATGCGCCAGGCGCTCGAATTGTCGATCACCACCGCGCCCTGCGCGCCGATCTTGGGCGACCATTCCTTCGACACGGCGCCGCCGGCCGACATCAGGCAGATGTCGACGTCGGAGAAGTCGTAATGGTCGAGCGCCTTCACTTTCAGCGTTTGGTCGCCGAACGAGCACTCCTGGCCCATGCTCTTACGGGAGGCCAGCGCGACCACCTCGTCGGCAGGGAAATTGCGCTCGGCCAGAATGTTGAGCATTTCGCGCCCGACATTGCCGGTCGCACCGACCACCGCGACTTTGTAACCCATCGTTCACTATCCGAAGAAAAATCACTCGCCCGCCCCACGGATGGAAAGGGAGAGGCAGCGCTTCTATGCGAGA
>DATARB010000174.1:0-12543 GCA_036264375.1 Pseudolabrys sp. | reverse complement strand
GAGTCGCGCGTAGACGACGCCTTTACCGCGATGGCCAGCAACGCAATGCCGACGAAAGCACCGCCGGAGACGGCGCGCGCGCCGAAGGATTGGCTGCTGTGGGCCGACGTGCGCGGCTCCGGCATCGACCGCTGGAACTCCTCGCCCGGCACCACCCAGGCGCAGCTCTATGGCTGGCAGGTCAACACGCTGGTCGGGCTCACGCACAAAGTAACGCCGTCGTTCCTCGTCGGCATTGTCGGCGGCTACGAGACCTTCGACTACACCTCAGATGAACTCGACGGCAGACTGAAGGGCGAAGGCTGGACCCTCGGCTCGTACCTGGGCTGGAAGCTCAACGCCTCTATCCGCTTCGACCTGGCGGTGGCCTATTCCGGCATCGGCTATGACGGCAGCGCCGGAACGGCGCAGGGCAACTTCGACGGCAATCGCTGGATGCTCTCGAGCGGCTTCACCGGCGACTACAAAGCCTATGGGTTCACCGTCGAGCCGTCGGCAAAAGTCTATGCGTTGTGGGAGCACGAGAACGCCTACACGGACTCGCTCGGCACGCGTCAGGACGATCGCGATTTCAGCACCGGACGTGCGTCCGGCGGCGTCAAGCTGATCTATCCGTTCGCATGGAGCGAGGGCCTCGCGCTCGCCCCCTATGTCGGGCTCTACGGCGACTACTACTTCACTGAGGACGATGCGGCCGCGATCGGCGCCACCGACACGCTCGCCTCCACGCCCTTGCTCGACGGCTGGTCGGCCCGCATGACCGGCGGCGTGACCGCAAAATTGGACGGCGGCTCCACGATCGGGCTGGGTGCCGAGCTCGGCGGCATCGGCAGCGATGTCGAGATCTGGACCTTCCGCGCCCAAGGGACCGTGCCGTTCTGAGCGCCTGAGCGGACTGCGTTGACGGGACCCACTTCTTAAAGCCTGGTTTTCCTTCACTTTCCGGATTCCCGCTTGCGCGCGAATGAGCGGAGCAAGGGGCAGCGCGAACGCAACACGGTCTAAGCCGCCGCGCGCTTCAGCGCTTCGGATCGATCTGCACCGTGGCCGTCATGCCGGCGACCAGGCGCGTGCCCGGCGGCAGATGGTCGATGGCGATGCGCACCGGCACGCGTTGCGCGAGGCGTACCCAGGTGAAGATCGGGTTCACCGTGGCAAGACCAACGTGGTTCGGCAGGGAGTTCGGCACGTTGATGCCGCGGGCGATGCCCTGGACGTGGCCTTGGATGATCTGACGCGAGCCCAGGAGCTTGATGCGCGCGGGATCGCCGTCCTGGATCGACCAGAGGGCGCTCTCCTCGAAATAGCCGTCGACCCAGAAGGAGTCGGAATTGACGACGGAGATCGAGGTCTGCCCGACATTGAGATAGTCTCCGAGCTGCGCCTGCAAATTGGTCACGTAGCCGTTGACCGGAGACAGGATGCGCGTGCGGTCGAGATTGACGCGCGCCTGATCCAAGTTCGCTTGAGCCTGCCGATAGGCGGCCAGAGCGCTCGCCGCAGTGCTGTTGAAAGTTTCCTTCTCCTCCGCCGACGACCACACACCTAATTCTTCCCGTCGCTTCGCCTCGGCCTGCGCGTTCAGCGCCACCGCCTTTGTCTGCGCCACGACGGCCTCGGCCTGCTGGACGGAAAATGCGTAGTTCGTGGGATCGACGAGCATCAGCAGGTCGCCTTTGTGGACGAACTGATTATCGGCGACCGGCAACTGGACAATCTTTCCGGCGACCTCGGGCGCCATGGTCACGACATAGACGCGCACCGCCCCGTCGCGTGTCCAAGGCGCGCCCATATAAGTGTTCCACATGATCGAGGACAGCGCCGCGGCAATCGCCACGGTAGCGAACGTGAACAGAATCGGAACCGCGCGGACGCGCGACCTCGGGCGGGGGGCGCCGCGCCCCGGCAGGGCCGTCACGTTGCCGCCGCCGCCGTTCAAGCCCGCAGTCCCCGATTTGGTTTTGAGGTCGGCCATCGCTACCCCTCCCCGACGATGATGACGATGGACGACAGCAGGATCATGTAGACCGCAAACACGAACAGCGATGGATGCCAGACATAGCGCAGCAAGCCATAGCGATCCGCGACCCGGCGCAGCGCCACCACGGCAAGCCACGCCGCCAGCATCATCACCGCAATGGGGGCGATGTAGACGCCAAACAGGTTGAGCTCGAAGAAGTTCATGTCGCCGCGCCTTCTGGCAACGCGCTTGCGCCGAAATAAGCCTCGTGCTGCGCAAGCGCTTCCGACAGGGCGAGAACCCTGCCGCGCGCGCGGAACCTGATGCGCCTGCCCGGCACGGTGTCGGGCAATGCCGTCAGCGCACGGTCGAAGCCGGCAAGGCTTTCCGTCGCCGCCGCACAATCACCGCGCGCGACGGCCGCAAGCGCCGGCTCTAGATCGCCGTTCAGGCCGAACCGTTGCGCGGCATGGCCCAGCCGGATGATATCGGTGCCGACCGACAGCGCAGCCAGCACCTGCCCGCGCTGCAACGGCGTGGCCTGCTCCGGCAACTGCGAGAGGCGGCTGAAATTACGTGCTTCCCAGCGTGTCGTCGATTGCGGCATCGGACGCGCCGCCAAGCGCCGGAGATCGCGCAGCGTCAGTTTTAAAAGCCGGCGCGTACGGAATGCCGGCGACAACGTCGGCAGCAGACGAAACGACACCACGCCGATGCCCACGCCGGCGGTGAGCCCGAGGCTCGTATTGTAGAATTGCTGGAGATTGAAGACCATCGGATTTGTCGGCGCGAGCAACGGCTCGAACACGAACGTCATCGCCGTGAACATGGCCGGCTGCCAGGGCTGCGCAATCAGCGCTCCGGCCGGCACGAGCAGCAGCCCGATCGCCAGACTGAAGGCTAAGAACGTCTCGACTCCGGGCAAAATCGCAAACGCGATGATCCCTGCGAAGATGACCGTCAGCGCGGTGCCGACCAGGAAACCCAGCGCTATGCCGTAGGCGTGATCGGCGCGCGGCGAAAACAAGATGACGGTGATGGCGGCGAAGGAAATCGCCGACGCACCGGACGGCCATGCTGTCACGAGCCAGAACAACTCCGCCGCAATGAGGGTGACGAGAATGCGGCCGGCATTCACCAGCGCCGGCAGCCAATCTGGAAGCACAAATCCGAAGGGACGCGAGCGGCCCACGGCGCGCGCTGGATTGTTGATAAACAGCAGCCCGTTGGCCGCGCGCTGAATGCCCATCAGCGCCTCGGCCATCCGGTCGGCGAGCAGGCGCGACGACGGCGAGCGGTCCGGCAATGCGGTCAGCTCCCGTGCGGCGGTATCACAGGCGCGCCGCACCAGCGCCGGATCCTCGATCCAGCGCGGCGCGCCGCCCTCGATTGGCGCCGTGCGCAACGCGTCCGGCAACTGCCTTTGGATGAGGTCCGCATCGCGCTTCCCGGTATCGCTCGGCATCAGTTCCAGGTGAACGGCGATCACCCGCCACGCCGCCAGCGCCGAGAACAGGCCGCCGACGGCCGCGTGCAGCACCGGCGTGTGAGGGCGCAGATCCGAGGCTTCGCCGATCGCTTCGTCGATGAGCGGATCAAGCGCGATGACACGCCGGAGCAGATCGCGCCGGATGGGGCGCGAGTCCGGCAGGTGCGGCCCAATCTGCACAAAGGTGCGGCTGATCCGCCCGGTGATCTCGCTTGCCAGCGCAGCGAAATGGATGGCGAGCTTGCGCCGCGCCCCGCCGAAATCGGTCGCCGCAAGAATAACGCCGGCGCTCACAATGCCGATCGATATCTCGCTGCCGCGGGAGACCGCGAGCATGAATACATCGCCGTTCGCACCGCCGGTCGCGCCAAGCTCGTCGGCCGCGATGATCACCGCCGTATAACCGGCGAGCGCCGCCGCGTAGCCCGCGAAGTTACGGAGCAAGGTCGCAACAAATCCGCACACCGCTCCCCACACCGCCAGGCCGAACAGAAAGCCGAAGCGATCCTGCACGGTGAATGCCGTCAGCAGCACGATCGCCACAACGCCGAAGATTGTCCCGATGACGTAAAACCAGCCTTTGCGCAGCGAGGCGCCGAGGCTCGGCTGACACATGATCGCCGCCGACGTGCCGGCCCAGTACGCATTGTCGAGTTCCAGCCAGAAGGCCACGTAGAGCGCGAGACAGACCGCGAGCCAGAGACGCAGACCGAACAGCAGCGCCGGGACCGCCGGCCGCGCCGCGCTCACGAGCCGTCGCGCGTCAGGCCAACGGACCGGCAGCATCTCGCTGGCCCAGACTCTGGCGCGGGTCATAAGCGCCTTTCCTCTTCAATCACGAATCCAAAAAAGAACGCCGACATGCTCCGTCGGCGTGGGCGTGGCATTCATGCGGCGGGAAAACAGTCGAACTTGTACTTTGTTCTCAGAGACGGCCGCCCACGCGCCTCGCGTGAGTCGCATGTAAGCGATGGAGTTACGGTCGCTTGCTGCCGATTGCCCTGCCTTATTGCCGTTTGCCTCAAACGGCCAATTCCTCCACGGAGAAACCGGACCCTGCTGAGGAAGCAACGCACCTCGGAGTGGTACCGCGAAATTGTTCTCCCGGGCCAAAAATGCGGGCCTAATCTTTAGTGCTTTATCGGCTGTGTTTTTGACGTGTATCGCTTGCCTAGGCACAGCAACGTCGGAAGCTGCGATCGACCCACCCCCATTCCGAGGAGTGTCATTATGCGTCGCATTGCATTGACAGCTTTATGTTCGGGCATGTTGCTTTCCGTTGCACTCGTCTCCCCTGCCCTCATCAGCAGCCCGGCAAATGCCGGCGGCTATTATGGCGGCGGCTACTACGGTGGCGGCGGCTACTACGGCCGCGGCTATTACGGCGGCGGCTATTACTCGTCGAACTGCTGCTACCGGCGTGTCGTGCGCTTTGTCCCGGTCTACGAGCGGCCTTACTATGGTCCGCGCTATGGCGGTTATTGGGACCAGCCGTATCGGTCGTATGGGTACGGCTATGCCGGCTACGGCGGCTGCCGCCGCATTCCGCTCGCCGATGGCCGCGGTGGCTGGGTGTGGAGCGTGCGCGCCGGCTGCTACTGAGCGAGTCGCGTCGAGCGCGGCCGTCGGAAGTCGCGACGAATGCCTCGCGCCGTCAGGCGGCGAAGACGAAGCGCGTCCCCGTGTACGAGCGCAGGAGCTTGTTCGGCAACTCGGCTTTGGCCGTCTCGTAGAACGGCTCGCCGGTGCAGTGGAGCGGAATGACGTAGTCGACATTCATCGTTTTGAGCGCCGCGACCGTTTCGCGCACATAGTCTTCCTTGTAAGGCGCGAGGTGGAAGCCGCCGATCACCGCATGAACTTTGTCGACCCCCGAGGCCGCTTGCGCCTGCTTGACCGCATTGATCACCCCACGATGGCTGCACGAGGTTAAAACGATCAGTCCGCGCCCTCTGAGATTGAACGCGGTCGCGATCTCATGCCGGAACTGATCGGGGATGACAGCCTTTGTCCGCTCGTCGTCCGGAAGCTTCTCGGCAAAGCAGCCCATGCCGTTGTTCACGCCAACCTTCATGGCGCTCGGTGAGAGGAGCCTCTCAAAGCTCGCTTGGCCGATCTGGCCTGTGGTGAAGCCATGACCGCCGACGAGTGCGGGCCCTTCCGCAAAGGTGACCGTAAGATCGGCGCTCTCCATCGCCTTGCGATCCAAGGCGCCGAAATCGCCGCGCGCCGGCGGACCCGTCCACTCGCGTGAGCAGAATGCGTCCTCGCCGCCGATATAAATCGGCAGCTTGGCTTTCAGCTTCCCGTTGTTTTGCCGTAGGAAGTTGGCGAGACCGCCGAAGTGATCGTAATGACCGTGGCTGAGAACAAGTGCGTCAATCCGAGCCGGATCGATTCCCACGAGATTGGCGTTGTTGACCAAGGCATCGGGCGAGAAGCCGAAATCGATCAGGACATTCCGTGTCTCCGGACCGCGTTGCGACTCGGCGTGCATCGAAAGGCCGAACTCGCTGATCAGCGTTTTGCCGGGCGGTTTGTTTGCGCCAATGCCCCAGCCGAAGTTTTCGATGTCGACATTGGCGACCTTCCGGCTGGGCACGACAGCGAATTGGTAGTTGTCGACGAGGACGCGGACTGCCACGCGGTCGACCTCGGGAACGGAGCCGGAGATCGGCGCCGCGCGGACCGGCTTCGCGCTGCCGAGCAGCGTCGCCACAATGGTGCTGAACATGGCGGCGCCGCCCCCGCACAGAACATCGCGCCGATGCATTGCATGACACTGAGAGAATAACATCGCGCATCCTCCCTTTGAGTGACCGTTGCTGGCGCGTCGCGCGCAGCGCACTCTCAAGGCGGAGAGACGTCGAGGTGCCGAAACACCGGCGCTGCAACCCGCTCGTTGAGGATTGCAACTAGCCTATCGAGGCATCGGCCCTATGGCCAATCACGTTATGAACGAGCAGGACCGTCCCGCGAACGCGGGTCCAGTCGTGGATGCCGCCAGCCCGTCTTTTACGACTTCGCTCGCTCGGATGGGATCAGCATGCAGGCGACCGCACCGATCACGATCGACGCCCCAAGCGTCGTGAAGATCACGTGCACGGACCAGTGTGCCGACAGCAACGCGCCGACGACCAGCGGTCCGGTGAACGAGCCGAACCGTCCGACCGCCGTCGCCCAGCCCACGCCGGTCGAGCGGATGGCGCTCGGGTAATAGATCGCCGCCAGCGCGAGCAGTCCCGAACTGGCGGTTCCGACGAGGAAACCGAAGGCGGTTTCGGAGATCGTGACCAGCGTGACGGACGGTGCGGACCACCCGATCGACGCAAAGGCAACGGCGCCGCCGAGCATGCTCAGAGAGAGAATGAACACCGGACCGAATGTCTCGACAAGGAGACCGGCGGCGCCCGAGCCGAACAGAGAGCCGAAGTTATACATCGCCAGCGCCACCGCCGAACTCTCGACCGGTACGCCGAGCGGGCGCAAGAGCGTCGGCACCCAGGACGAATTCGTCACCAGGATCATGAAGGCAAAAAAGTAGGCCACCCACAGCAGCAGCGTGCCAGCCGCGCGGCCACCCACGAACAATTCGCGGACGTCCGCCTTGGCCTTCCGCTCGTGTGCAAATACGAAAGACGCGCCTTCGGGCACCTCAGCCTTGGGAAAAACGCGCTTGAACGTGCGCGCGATGCGCTCGGCCGGTTTGCCGCGATTGATGAGGAAGGCGAGCGACTCCGGCAGGCAGACGAGCAGCGTCAGCGCGATCACGAGCGGCAGCGCGCCGCCGACGATGAAGATCGACGGCCAGCCATAGGCGGGGATCAGGCGCGAGGCGATCAGGCCCCCCACCGTGCCGCCCAGGGGAAATGCCGCCCACAGGAGGCTCACGATCGCCGCGCGGCGCTTCGCCGGCACATATTCACTGGCCAGGCTGATGAAGCTCGGCATCGCACCGCCCAGCCCCACCCCGGCGAAAAAGCGGTATGCGACGAGCGTCTCGAAGCTTTCGGCATGCGCCGTCGCCAAGGTGAACACGCCAAAGACGAAAGTCGCCGCCACCAGCACGCCCTTGCGGCCGACACGGTCGGCAGTCGGTCCCAGCACGAAGGCGCCGATGGTCAGTCCTGCGAGCGCCGCGCTGAAGATGGCGCCAAGCGACTGCGGCGGGATGTGAAGCTGTTGCGCGATCGCCGGCGCAGCCAGGCCGATCGCCTGCAAATCCAACCCGTCCAGGAGCGCGACCAGGCTGCACAGGATGATGAGGATCCACTGTGCCCTGCCGATGCCCTGCGAATCGATCACCGTGCCGACATCGACGGTCCGCTCTGCTGCACGCATGCCTAATCTCTCCGTTTTTGCGAGTTCCTCCTAGCCGCTCGTGCGGGCTGCATCCAGCAGAATGAACACAGGGGATATGTTGGCGGATTCCACAACCCTGAGGAGAAGCCAAACGCTCAGTGCACCTCGTATTTTGTGGTGCGTGACCGGTCGGGCTATAGCGCAGTACCTCCGCCGAGTGCTTGGCTTTTTGTCGGATGCGGCGCACCCGTATCCGTTCCATGCGCCGGAGATCATCACGTGCTCAAGCGGCCTTCTGAGCAAATCCTCAAGTGCAACCAGCGTGCCGCCGAGTGCAGCGACAAGGCCGACGCGGCCGGCACGGCCGAGATTCGGACATTCTGGCTCGACCAGGAGACCAAATGGGTCGAGTTCGCGCGGCAGCTCGATTTTGCCGGGCCGCTCGCCGATTTCACAGAAGTCGGCGAGTATAAACAAAGGCCGCTTCCGCGCGAGATCGGGCGTGGCGGCCTCGATGCCCTTATCGCGGTGTACGATCGCGTCTGCGCCGCCCTGAATCTTCATCTGGAAGACGAGTCTTTGGCGCGGACCATCGCGCGGGACATCATCGAAGATGTCCTCGACGGCGAAGACGATCCCGAGATGATTTACGAGCGGGTCATGAAGGCCGTCTCCAGGTCGTGAGACGGCGACAGTGCTGTGGCGCCTCGTTCAGCCGCCGCATCGGCCCGCCTCAGTCACACGGCTTCCCACGTCTTCAGCAATCGATGGCACTATCGCTCGCCGCAAGTGGGCAAATCACAAGCGTTTGGCGGGCGACGGCGGGACCCATCCACGCCCATCCTCCATGCAGCCCACGGCTGGACATCCACGCCGGCACCTGATCATGCTGCGGCCAAAGCGTGAAGTTTCAACCATTCGATAAGATGAAAACCTGGGAAACGCTCAATGACGACACAATCGCCGCCGTTCAAAGCCGACACCGTTGGCAGCCTGCTCAGGCCCAAGCGTTTGCTGGACGCGCGGGCCGCGAAGCAAGCAGGCAAGCTCTCCGGCGACGAGCTGCGGCAGATCGAAGGCGATGAGATCAAAAAGGCCGTCAGCCTGCAAAAGGAGGCCGGCCTCAAGTGCTGCACCGATGGCGACTTCCGCAGACGCCATTGGTTCATGGATTTCATCGAACGCATCGACGGGTTGCGCTTTGGCGAGCCGATGCCGGTCCGCTTTCGCAGCACCGACGGCAGCGTCGAGTTCTCACCGCCGCAGATGGAGCTCCATAGCCGCCTCAAGCGGACCGGCAGCCTGACGGGAAGCGACTTCGCCTCGTTGAAGCCGGTGGCGGCCGCGGCCGGGCTCATGCCCAAGCAGACCATCCCCTCGCCGACGCTGCTGCATTTCCGCAGCACGCGTTCGCGCGCGCACAGCGCGGTCTATCCCGACGTCGAGCTCCTCTACGAGGACATCGCCCAGGTCTATCGCGAGGAGATCGCCGCGCTCTATGCCGCCGGCTGCCGCTATCTCCAGATCGACGAGACGAATCTTCCGGGCCATTTGTCGGACCCCGCGCTGCGCGCGCAGGCCAAGGTCGAAGGCGAAGACCCCGACGCGCTGGTGCAGCGCTACGCCAAGCTCATCAACGATTCGATCCGCGACGCGCCGCAGGACATGACGGTCTGCATGCACATGTGCCGCGGCAACCATGCCGGCGGCTGGTTCGCCGAAGGCGGCTACGATCCGGTTGCGCAGGTGTCGTTCAGCCAGATCGACGTCGATGGCTTCTTCCTCGAATACGATACGCCGCGGGCCGGCTCGTTCACGCCGCTGCAATACCTCGCCGACGGCAAGGTCGCGGTCCTTGGCCTCGTCACCACCAAGTCGCCGAAGCTCGAGAGCAAGGACGATCTCAAGCGCCGGATCGACGAAGCGGCGAAATATGTTTCGTTGGACCGCCTCGCGCTCAGCCCACAATGCGGCTTCGCCAGCACCATCGAAGGCAACCCGCTCACCGAAGACGACGAAAAGCGCAAGCTCGCGCTCATCGTCGAAACAGCCGAAGAGGTCTGGGGTTGATCGCAACCTGAGGCCGGCCGCGCGTTACCGCACCGCGCAGAAGCTTTCCGCATAAGCGCGGACGCCGATGAAGATCGAACGCCGCAGGCACGCACCTGCGGCGTTGTGATTCCGCGGCTATCGAATCCACGCGCGGTGACGCTGCGCGCCCTCCTCGCTTTGCCGGCGGCGGCTTAGCACCGCGCGCCAGCGGTATTCCGCAACGGCTGAACGCGAACGGCCCGATCAACTGAAGCATTTGCACGAAAAAACGGGCTGGATTTTACCGTCGCTTTCCTCAACAGTTACCGGGCCTGACGCGTATTGGAGAATACTCTGATGACACGTGCGGCCATTTTTGCATTTGCCACGGTCCTCGCCTGCGCCGTCGCCGGGTGCGACAACAAACAGGCCAGCAAAGCCACGCCCCCTCCACCTTCGGTTACCGTTTCGCAGCCGATCCAAAAATCGATCACCGAATGGGACGAGTACACCGGGCGGTTCGAGGCCTTGGCGACGGTCGACGTTCGTGCGCGGGTTTCGGGATTCATCGACTCGATCCATTTCAAGGATGGCCAGATCGTCAAGCAAGGCGATCTCCTGTTCGTCATCGATCAGCGGCCTTACAAGCTCGCCGTCGAACAGGCCAAAGCCGATCTGGAGCGCGCGCAGGCCAAGCTCGAGATCGCCACGTCCGATGTCGAGCGGGCGACGCCGCTCGTCCAATCTCAGACGTTGACCGGGCGCGAATTCGATACGCGGCGATCGGTGCAGCGCGATGCCGCGGGTGGCGTTGGCTCAGCCGACGCCGCGCTCAAGCAAGCCCAGCTCAATCTCGAATGGTCCGAGGTGCGCGCACCGATCGGCGGACGGATCTCCGATCGTCGCGTTGACGCCGGTAATCTGATCACCGGCGGCGCGACCGGCGCCACGCTGCTGACCTCGATCGTCACGCTCGATCCCATCCGTTTCATCTTCGACGGCAGCGAAGCGGATTTCATCCGTTACCTGCGTCTTGCCGCCGCCGGCGCGCGGCCCTCCTCCCGCGACGTGCAGAACCCGGTCGCGGTCCGGCTCGCCGACGAGGCCGACTACAAACACATGGGCCGGATGGATTTCGTCGACAACGTGGTCAATCCGAGGACGGGCACCATCCGTGGCCGCGCCATCTTCGACAATAAAGATGGCCTGCTCACGCCCGGCTTCTTCGGACGGCTGCGGCTGTTCGGCGGCAACGACGATGCGCTGCTCATTCCCGACAGCGCGATTGCGTCCGACCAGGCGAGCAAAATCGTCTTCACCGTCGCGGCCGACGGCACGGTCGGCACCAAGAAGGTCGAGCTTGGTCCTATTATCGATGGATTGCGCGTCGTGCGCTCGGGCCTCGCGCCAACCGATCGCATCGTCATCGAGGGCCTGGCGCGGGCCCATCCGGGACAGAAAGTCACCGCCGAGGGCGGCACCATCAAGGCGGCTGAGAGATAAACGCGACGGGCCGCTCCGCCCAAGGTGATGAGGGGGTCAATGCGGTTTTCACATTTCTTCATCGACCGGCCGATCTTCGCGAGCGTGCTCTCGATCATCCTGACGCTCGTCGGCGCCATCTCGTTCAAGGCGCTGCCGATCACCGAATTTCCCGAGATCGCGCCGCCGACCGTGGCCGTGACCACCCTCTTTGCCGGCGCAGCGGCGGATGTCGTGTCCGAGACCGTCGCCTCGCCGATCGAGCAGGAGATCAACGGCGTCGACGACATGCTCTATGTGGTGTCGCAGGCGACCGGAGACGGCTCGCTGGAAATCGATGTTGTGTTCAAGCCCGGCACGAACGTCGATCAGGCGCAGGTGCTGGTGCAGAACCGCGTGTCGATCGCGCTGCCGCGGCTGCCGGAGGAGGTGCAGCGCATCGGCGTGACCGTCAAAAAGAAATCGCCCGATCTGCTGATGGTGATCCATCTGATCTCGCCGGAGAACTCGCTCGACCAGGCGTATATTTCCAATTACGCGACCATCAACGTCAAAGATGTCCTCACCCGCCTCGATGGCGTCGGCGACACCATCGTGTTCGGCGCCCGCGACTATTCCATGCGGGTCTGGCTCGACCCCGCCAAGGTGCAGTCACGCGGTCTGACGGCGAGCGACGTCGTCGCCGCGTTGCGCGCCGCCAACGTGCAGGTCGCTGCGGGAGCGATCAATCAGCCGCCGGCGACATCGCCGGCCGGATTCCAGGTGGCGGTGCAGACGCTCGGCCGGCTGATGAGCCCGGCCCAATTCGACGACATCATCGTCGCCACCGATCCGGACGGCCGGGTGACGCGGGTGCGCGACATCGCGCGCGTCGAGCTTGGCGCCGACACCTACACGACGAACGCCTATCTCGACGGCAAGGTTGCGACCGCGATCGGCATCTTCCAGCGGCCCGGGTCGAACGCGCTCGCGACCGCCGCGGGAGTGATCAAGACGATGGACGAGCTGGCGAAAAGCTTCCCGTCCGGCCTCGCCTACCGCGTCGCCTACAACACCACTGAATTCGTCCAGCAATCGGTCGACGAGGTGATCAGGACGTTGTTCGAGGCGATCGTTCTCGTCGTGCTCGTCATCATCCTGTTTCTGCAAACGTGGCGCGCCGCCATCATCCCCGTCGTCGCCATTCCGGTGTCGCTCATCGGCACGTTCTTCGTGCTGGAGGCCTTCGGTTTTTCGCTGAACAATCTCACGCTGTTCGGGCTCGTGCTGGCCATCGGCA
>DATARB010000296.1:0-37057 GCA_036264375.1 Pseudolabrys sp. | reverse complement strand
CGGCGGCAGCCAGGTCAGCCGCTTCACGTTGCGCCAGGTCAGCCGCACGCAGTCCGACACCTTCTTCTGCCGGTTCTTGTAGTCGCGGCAGCGGCAGGTGCCGCCGTCGAGCAGCGTGCAGCCGACGTCGGTGTACACCGTTTCGTTGGTGTCCTCCTCGATCAGCTTGTTGAGACAGCAGCGGCCGCAGCCGTCGCACAGGCTCTCCCACTCGGCCGCCGTCATCTCGCTCATCTTCTTGCGGCGCCAGAAGGGGGTGTCAGGTGCGGGCTTGTCGGCCATTCGTCTATCCGGTCGAGTGTGGCGACGAGAGGTGCCACAGAGTCCCCTCTCCCGCTTGCGGGGGAGGGACAGGGAGGGGGTAAGCCGCGCTCGCCGCAAATTCAATTCATATCCGTTCCTTTGCTACCCCCCTCCCCAACCCTCCCCCACAAGGGTTGGAGGGAGTCAGCCTGAATTCGAGGTGAGGCTTGCGTGTCCCCTCCCCCCGAAAGGGGAGGGTCAGGGAGGGGGTCAGGTTTTCTCGTTACGCTTCGGATAACCCCCACCCGCCCGCCTTCGCCCTTCGGGCTTCGGCGCGGCGCCCCGGAATGACGGCAAACGGCACGCAAGGCGACCCTTTTTCACCGCAATCGCCGTTCACCTTCTCCCCATCTACCCCCGGCCCGGCACGGTTCGGATTGGCCGCGCGGCGGCGGATCGGCTAAATTGGCCGCGCCGCGGGCGCGGGCAAACGCGGCCGCGGCAGCCCACGGCCCGAGCACGACAACCCGAGCAAGCCCTTGCGCGACCTGTTTCCCGAGGATTGGCGGCCCAATCTCAAGCGATTCTTCCTGTCGCTCGACTCCTGGGTCGACTTCAGCCTGTTCCGCTCCGCCCGGGAGCTGCGCGAGCGCTATGAGCGCTTCTCCACCTTCATGGACCGGTTCCATGTCAACGGCTGGCGGCGCCTGCTCACCGAGCTGGTGTCGGAGGCAGCGACGCTGGGCACCGCCGGCATCGTCCTGATGCTGGCGCTCGCCGTCCCCGCCTTCCGCATGACCTCGGACGACGACTGGCTCAAGAAGTCGGAGCTGGCGGTGACCTTCCTCGACCGCTACGGCAACGAGGTCGGCTCGCGCGGCGTGCGCCACAACGATTCGATCCCGCTCGACGAGTTTCCCGATCACCTGATCAAGGCCGTGCTCGCCACCGAGGACCGCCGCTTCTACGAGCATTTCGGCATCGACATCGGCGGCACGATCCGCGCCTTCGTGACCAATGCGCGCGCCGGCGGCGTGGTGCAGGGCGGCTCGTCGCTGACGCAGCAGCTCGCCAAGAACCTGTTTCTGTCGAACGAGCGCACGCTCGACCGCAAGATCAAGGAGGCGTTCCTGGCCATGTGGCTGGAGACGCACCTGACCAAGAACGAGATTCTGAAGCTGTATCTCGACCGCGCCTATATGGGCGGCGGCGCCTTCGGCGTCGACGCGGCGGCGCAGTATTATTTCAACAAGTCGGCGCGCGACGTCGACCTGGCGGAGGCTGCGATGCTCGCCGGGCTGTTCAAGGCGCCGACCAAGTTCTCGCCGAACGTGAATTTGCCGGCGGCGCGCGCCCGCGCCAACGTCGTGCTCGACAACCTGGTCGACACCGGCATGATGACCGAAGGCCAGGTGTTTGGTGCGCGGCGGCATCCCGCAACTCCAGTCGATCGCCGGGACGATCACGCGCCGAACTATTATCTCGACTGGGCCTTCGATCAGATGAAGCAGCTCGTCGACACCTTCCCGAAGTCGATGACCGAGCGCGTCTTCGTCGTGCGCACGGCGCTCGACACCAACCTTCAGAAGGCGGCAGACGCTGCGGTGGAGAATTCGCTGCGGCAATACGGCGAGGAATATCACGCCCACCAGGCCGCCGCCGTGCTGATGGATGTCGACGGCTCGGTGCGCGCCATGGTCGGCGGCCGCGACTACGGCGCCAGCCAGTTCAACCGCGCCACCGACGCGATGCGCCAGCCGGGCTCCTCGTTCAAGCCTTACGTCTACGCCACCGCGCTCGAGCACGGCTTCAAGCCGTCATCCATCGTGGTCGACGCGCCGATCTGCATCGGCAACTGGTGCCCGCATAACTACGGCAACGGTTACGGCGGCTCGATGACGCTGATCACCGCGCTCACGCATTCGATCAACACCATCGCCGTGCGCCTCTCGATCGCCGTCGGCGACGGCAACGCCAAAGTCGGCCGCGCCCGCATCATCCAGACCGCGCGCGACATGGGCATCACCACGCCGCTGCCGGACACGCCCTCGCTGCCGATCGGCGCCGATGCCGTCACGCTGCTCGAGCACACCGGCGCCTATGCCACCTTCCCCAACCTCGGCAAGGCCGTGAAACCGCACGCCATCCTCGAAGTCCGCACCGGCGACGGCAAAGTCGTCTGGCGCTACGACCGCGACGGGCCAAAGCCGCGTCAGGTGCTGCCGCCGAAGGTGGCGCAGGACATGATCACGATGATGAACAGCGTGGTGGAGAACGGCACGGCGCGGCGTGCCCGCCTCGACGGCATCGCCGCTTCGGGCAAAACCGGCACCACCAACGCATACCGCGACGCCTGGTTCATGGGCTACACTGGAAACTTCGTCTGCGGCATCTGGTTCGGCAACGACGACTACACCTCGACCAACCGCATGACTGGCGGCGCCCTTCCGGCGATGACCTGGCACAGCATCATGGAATATGCGCACCAGGGCATCGAGTTGCGGCCGCTGCCCGGCATCCCGGTGCCGGCGCGCCAATTGCCGGGAGAGGCAGCCCAGGCCAAGGCGAAGCCCGGCACCGAACAGCCGCCGCCGCCACGCCCGACGATGTTGACCAAGCGTGGCGCGGACGTTCTTGCGCGCATCGAGCGCCAGCTCGACGACGCCAATCGGGCGCTGGGGCCGCTCCCGACCACCGCCTCTGACGACGGCACGCAAATGGCGGCGGCCCCGGAGAAAGATGGCGCGCTCGCCGAGGCGCTGGAGGGCAAGGCCTTCGGACCGAACTGATTAGCCGCGAGGCCAAGCCCAGCGTAGTCTCCCTCACGCGAATCATAAGTCTTCCCCTCCCAGCGGATCGATCGTGCGGCTGCTTCTCGGAACGCTGTTTGCCCTCATCGTCGCCGCCGCCGTGGGCCTCGGCGCGACCTACTTCGCGTTGAGCCGCGGCGCCGCCTTCGGCGCGCTGACGATCGGCACCTGGACCTCCTTTCCGAAGACGGGCACCACGGACGCCGACCCCTACGCCCGCGCCTCCATCGCGCGCATCGGCCGGCTGCCGACCGCGCTCGGCGACGGCGTCTCCTTCACCGCGCAGTCGGACGACAAGGGCAAGGCCCTCGATGGCCGCTGCGACGTGGTGGTCTCGGGCGTCACGCCCGCCTCCCGTTTCTGGACCATCACGCTGTACAATCCCGCCGGCGAACTGGTCGCAAACACGGTGGACCGTCATGGCTTTACCAGCCAGGAGATCGTGCGCCGCGCCGACGGCAGCTTCGCGATCGTCGTGGCGCCGCGCGCCAGCGCCGGCAACTGGCTGCCGACCGGCGGCGTCGAGCGCTACGTCCTGGTGCTGCGGCTCTATGACACCGCGGTCGGCGTCTCCACCAAGGCCGGGCGCGAAGTGCCGATGCCGGCCGTGACCACGCGGAGCTGCCCATGATCCGCTGGCTGCTCCTGCTGCTCGGCGGCGCGCTGCTCGGCGGCATCGTGCATCTCGCGACCGTCATCGTCCTGCCGCGCACGGCCACGCGCGATGCCTATGCGCGGCTCGAGCCGATCGCGCCGGTGAACAAGGTGGTTCCCATTCCCGCCGCCACGCCCGACAGCGCGACCATGCCGTTCATGGACCCGGCCTTCGCCATCGCCGTGTGCCGCTACGATCTCAGCCAGGGCCCGCTGAAGCTCACCGTGCCGGTGAGCCTCTCCTACACGTCGGTCTCGTTCTATACGCGCAACGACATCGCCTACTACGCGATCAACGACCGCGCCGCCGGCCGCCGCGTGATCGAACTCGATCTGATGACGATCGAACAGCACAATCAGTTGCCGGAAGAAGAAGACGTCACCGCCGCCGACCGGCTGATCGTGGATTCGCCGACTACGACGGGCATCATCGCCATCCGGGCGCTGGCTCCGGAGCCCGGCTTGATGGAGAAGGCGAAGGCCGCCATCGCCGCCGCGCAATGCCGGCCGTCGGATATTGTGAAGACGGGGAAGTAGAGGTCCTGAGCCTCTCAGCCGTCATGCCCGGCTTTATGCCGGCCATGACGCCGTCGTATCGCGTCGGCTGTCAGTTCAGGCCCGCCCCTTGTGCCGGGCGATCAGTTGATCGGCAACGTCATTCAGGTCATCTCCCACGATCTGCGGCTGAGGGCCGACGCTCAAGACATCGTTGCCGGGCCGCTTGATCAGCGCCGCACTCCACCCCGCCGCGACGGCGCCGAGCGTGTCCCAGGTGTGGCAGGCGATCAGATAGAGCTGGGATGGCTCGACGCCGAGCTCTCTCTCGACGTAGCCGTAAGCCTCGGGCGACGGCTTGTGATGCTTCACGCCGTCGGCGCTGAACCGTCGTTCAAAAAGGTCGACAATGCCGCCGTGCGCAAGCTGGCGAGTCTGAACCTCCAGCAGATTGTCCGTGAGCGTGAAGAGCCGAAAGCCTGCATCGCGCAGCTTGCGTAATGCCGCCGGAACCTCAGCATAAGGTGGCATCGTGGAAAAATTTTCCGTGAGCGCTTTCTTGTCCCTCTCCTCGATTTTGATGCCGCGCGTATCGGCCAGCATTTTCATCACGGCCGAACCGATATCGGTGAACGGGACGTATGAGCCCGCCACGGTCAGCGCCGCCGAATACAGGATAAGGTTGGCGAACCACAGGCGCATGGCGCTCTCGTCGTCGAAGATCCGATCGAAAGTTGGCCTCATCGTATCAAGATCGAGGAGCGTCTCGTTGACATCGAAGACGATCAGGGGAAGACCGGCCATGTTACTCAACTCCTGTTGGGTCTGTTCCAGAGCTCCCCAGCCTGTCAGTGCCCGTTCTTGAGCCGGCCGCGATGCGCGGCCTGTTTGGCGCGATTGCCGCAGACCGCCATGCTGCACCACCGTCTCGCCCGCCTTCGCGTATGGTCGGCAAAGACCAGCGTGCAGCTATGTCCCTCGCACGCTTTGACGCCGGCGAAATCTTCCTCGCACACGAATGTCGCCAACGCTTCGCCGATCGGCAGCAGCAGGGACTCGGGCGATCGCCAGCGCCGCATCGCTCGCAGTTCCAAGCGATCGCCGTCGCTGTTGCGATGGCGTGATATCTGGCTGAACGCCTCGTCACGTTCCAAGAGGCCGTTCAGAGGCCCCAGTTCGTTGAGCGCCTTGGGCGCCAGCGGCCGTCCCATATGCTTGCGGACAAAGTCCCTGAACCACTCGCGCAAAGCGCGAGCCTGCTCGGCTACCTTGTCCAGTTCACCCGGCATCGATCGCGCCTTCAGCTCATCCAGAATGTCCTCGGGCACAAGCTTGGCTTGAGCCAGCCATCGCAAGAGACCATCGCCGTCGCTGAGCCAGTCAACAGGTGTGTCGATTGGCGTCGCGATCGAGTTCAGGAAGTCGAGGCCGAGCGAGTCGGCGATAAAAATTGCAGGCAGTCTGTGCTGCACGATTGGCCCCCCTCCAAAGCAGGCCCCAATCGCATAACCTGTTAGACAGCCGTTGACAAGTTATGCCCACTCACGCATAACCCGTCAAGCACGCGATAACAGGTTATGAATGCCCCCCACCCGCCCCCGTGATTCCAGGAGCAGCAGGATGGCGAACAAGGACGTGAATGTGGTGCTCGCCCACGGAGCATGGGCGGATGGATCCAGCTGGGCAAAAGTCATAACGGCGCTGAAGGCAGACGCCGTGAATGTGTTGGCGGCCCCGCTGCCGCTGACGTCTCTTGCCGATGACGTCGCCGCGCTCAACCGCAGCCTGGACCGGACCGAAGGGCCGATCGTGCTGGCCGGACACGCTTATGCCGGTGCGGTCATCGCCCTCGCGCGTCCCGAACGCGTGAAGGCGCTCGTCTACGTCACCGCCCTTGCTCCCGGCGAGGGCGAGAAGGTCGCTGACGTGTTCTATCGTCTCGAACCGCATCCCCAGGCGCCGAAGCTCGCACCGGACAGCAACGGTTTGATCTGGCTGCCCGAGGAGGCCTTTGCGGCGGCTTTCGCGCAAAACGCATCAGCGGACGATCGCGCGGTTCTCGCCGCCGTGCAGCGTCCGATATCGCTGAACTGCATCACTGTTCCTGCCGGCCGCCCGCTTTGGAAGGACGTTCCGAGCTGGTTTCTGCTTGCCGAGGAGGATCGCATGATCGCCCCCGCGACGCAGCGTTTCATGGCCGAGCGCATGAAGGCGACGATAAAGCCACACGCCGTCGATCATACGCCCAGCGTCACCGCCCCAAAGGCGGTTACCGACATCATCCGCGACGCGATCCGCTCGGTCGCCGCCGGCTGAAGCTGGCGACTACGCAGACGAAGTCACACGCAGAGGAGGGTTCGATGACGCCCGTCAAATACCGCACCGCCGATGTCGATGGTTTCAAGGTCTTTTTTCGCGAGGCGGGGCCAGCCGATGCGCGGACGCTGCTCCTCCTGCACGGCTTCCCGAGCGCGGGCCACATGTTCCGTGACCTGATCCCGCTCCTCGCCGACAGATTCCATCTCGTCGCGCCGGACCTGCCTGGGTTCGGTCAGTCCGACATGCCGCCGCGCGAAAAATTCAGCTACACGTTCGAGAACATCGCCCGCGTGATCGAGCGCTTTACCGAAGTCATCGGCTTTGATCGATATGCGATCTACATCTTCGACTACGGCGCACCGACCGGCTTGCGGCTCGCGCTCCGCCATCCCGAGCGGATCACGGCCATCATTTCGCAGAACGGCAATGCCTACGAGGAAGGGCTCAGCGAAGGCTGGAGTCCGGTCAAGGCCTACTGGCAAGACCCGTCGCAGGCGAACCGAAAGGCGCTGCGCGCTTTCCTCACGCCGGAGACGACCCGCTGGCAGTACACGCACGGCGTACCCGACCAGACATTGGTGTCGCCCGATGGTCAGAACCTCGACAACTTTTATCTGGCGCGTCCCGGCGCGGATGACGTGCAGCTCGACCTCTTCAGCGATTACAAGAGCAACGTCGCCCTGTATCCGTCATTCCAGGACTACTTCCGCACGCACCAGCCGCCGCTCTTGGCGGTGTGGGGCAAAAACGATCCGTTCTTCGTGCCCGCCGGGGCCGAGGCGTTCAAGCGGGACAATCCGCGCGCGGCTGTCTACTTTCTGGATACCGGCCACTTCGCTCTGGAAACACACGCGCGCGAGATTACCGACAGCATCCGCGATTTCCTGAAGTGACGACCTCACCGATGTCCACGCTCAAGACCGCGAGACGAGGATAACGCCATGCCGAAATCAGTCGCGATCGTCACAGGCGCAAGCTCAGGCATCGGACAGGCGACGGCGCTTCGGCTCGCCCGCGACTTCGGAGCCGTCGTCCTCGCGGCACGGAGCGGAGAACATCTGGGCGACGTTGGCCGGCTGGTCAAAGCGATCGGCGCCGAACCGCTCGTCATCGAGGTCGACCTGATGGCACCCACGGCAGCCGAGATCGTTGTGAAACAGACGCTGGAGCGCTTCGGCCGCATCGATGCTCTGGTCAACATCGCCGGCGCCGTGGCCGGGCTCGATGTGTTCCAGATGACCGACGATCAGTGGAATACGGGTATGGAGCTCAAGTTCCATGGCGCACGCCGCCTGACGATCCACGCCTGGGACGCCCTGAAAGAATCAAATGGATCCGTGGTCTTCATTTCCGGGAATGCGGCCGTCATACCCAAAGCGGGTGCGGCGGCCGTCGGCGCGATCAACGCGGCCATCGAGGCATTGGCTAAGGCCTTCGCGGAACGCGGTATCGCGGATGGCGTTCAGGTCAACAGCGTTTCGCCCGGCGCGGTCATGACCGGACGCCGGCTGGCCATGCTTGAAAAGGCCGCGGCCTCCAGGAAGATTACGCTCGAGGAAACCAAGCAGCAGTTCCTCACGCAGGCCGGCATCAGCCGCTTCGGCGAAGCCGAAGAGATCGCGGACGTCATGGCGTTCATCGTCTCGCCGGCCGCACGCTGGATGACCGGAACGGTGCTTCGCATGGACGGCGGCGAAGTGAAGTCGGTTTGACGGGTCGTAGAGTCGAACCTCTGACGTCGGCGGCCCTTCACATCGATCGCTATCGAAGAAGGGGGCGACAGCCATGACGCGCGTGAGGAGGTCTCCGGAACGGATGAACCTGTTCTCCGATGCGGTGTTCGCCGTTCTCATAACTGTCCTGGTCTTGGATTTGCATCCGCCGGAGGTGCCCACGTTCAAGGCCCTTCTGCTGCTCTGGCCCACATGGCTCAGCTACGCGGTGAGCTATCTGTTCATCGCGATCGTCTGGGCCAATCACCACCACCTCATGCACTATGCCAGGGAGGCCACGCCGCGCCTGATGTGGTTCAATTTCGCGCACCTGTTCTCGGCGTCGCTGCTGCCACTGTCCACCGCTTGGATGGCGGTGAGCGACTTGGCGCCGCATCCGGTTGCCTTCTATGCGGGGGTCTTCTTCCTCGTGAACGCAACGTATATCGCGTTGATCTGGGAGCTCATCGAGCGACAGCCGGCCATAGACGTCTCTCCGAAGGAGCGCCGGATCATGCGCGTCCGCTCGATCACCACGTTGTGCATTTTCGCAGCGGCCGCGATCGTCGCGTTGAAATATCCGCCGGCCGGGCTTGGACTATGTTGTTGTTGCCTGATTGTTTATCTCAAGCCTGAAGCGCCGGGAGCCGGGACGTAAGTTTCGATCGGTCCTGGCCCTGATTACGTCGGCTGCCAATCCAGACTCGGCACGCGTTGCCAACTCGGCGGCAGCACATGCCGGTAATAGGCGACCTGCGCCTTCAGCCGCGTGAGCGCGCGCTCGACTTCCACCGCCTGGGACGACGGCGTCGCGATGACGAGGCGCTCGAGCGCGAAGCGATAGGATGCGACGCGCTGCGCCAGGCTCGCGTCGACCAGCACGACGACGGAGGCGTTCTCCTTGATGCGCGCCAGCGCGTTGCCGCGCTCGCCCGGTCCGGCATAGGCGACGAAGCCCAGGCTCTTCTTGCGCTTCTCATCCATGTCGAGCACACGGCCCGCCGTTTCGTAGAACGACGACAGGCGCGTGGTATCATCATTGATGTCGTCCATCAGCCGCGCATAGCGCGCCGCCGGCGAGCGGTCATCCGATGTCAGGAGATAATTGGCATAGGCCGCGACATCATAAGATGGGCCCGGCTTCCGCTGCAGGAATCCATAGTCGCCGGCGACGGAATACCATTTCTGTTGTGCATAAGGCGGCGCGATCAACGGATAGGCGTAATCGCGCAAAACGCGTTCGTCGTCGGTGTAGTCGAAGGCCGACGGCGCGAAGCCGCGTGCAATGGCCCCTTCCCGACCGATCCAGTCATGGGTGCCGTCACTCACCAGCGACGGATTCACGCGGCCGAAATCCCCCTGGGGCGCGCAGCCGGCGAGCAGCACAAGACCAGCGACCGCGAGCCATGATCGGCGCCACGTGGGGCGGCACTCCGGCGGCTGCGGAGAATGCGTCATCAAAGACCGCGCCGGCCGGACCGGCTCACCGCGCGAGACGGCGGCGCTTGCGGCGTCCGGGGTTGTTTCCGCTGTGCGGCTCCAGGCCGTTGTCGCCATCAGGATCTCGGTCGATGCGGATCACCGGAAGGATGATCACAGTCGCAGGTTCGGTCGCGGCATCGGCATAACGGCCGATGCGCGCGTAACCCTGTTCTTCAGGAAAGCGGATGACTTCGCCCATTGCAGTCCCCCATTCCGATCCCGGCGTACTGCCGTCGCTGGACTCGCCGGGTCGGCGCCTTACCTCCAATTAAAGAGGCCGCAAGGTTAACGGTCTGCTAACGCCCGCCGCCTAATGTGGCGCAATCCCAATCCGGTGTTGCGTATCAGCCATGGCGAAATCTCCAGCCAATTCCCCTGTCGACACGCTGCTCGATCTCGCGTGCCGGGAAGGCGTCGACGTCCGCCCCACGCTGTTGCGGGTGCTGACCGACCTCTATGTGCAAAAGCCGTCGCACACCTTGGATGAGGAGACGCAATATGTCGAACTGGCGCTCGGCCTGATCCAAACGGTCGATGCAGCAACGCGCTCCGCCGTGGCGGCGAGCCTGCGCGGCTACGCGGGGGCGCCCACGGCGATCCTGGCGACGCTTGCCTTGCTCGACACGCCGGTTTTCGATGCGCCGCCCGCCGAGGCGCCCGAGATCGAAGCGCCACCGCTCGCGCCGGCCGCCGTCGAGCCCGCGCTCCGTCCCCCTCAGATCGACGAGCGCATCGAGTTGTTCTTCGCCGCGACGCCCGAAGAGCGCCGGCTGATCCTGACCAACCTCGACGTGACGGGAAACGCACCGCGCTTTCCCACGCCGCCGATGAGCGACATCGCGCGGCTCGAGAAAGCCGCGCTCGAACGCAATCAGCACGATTTCAGCCGCGCGATCGAACGCGCGCTCGGCGTCAGCCGCGCTCTGGCCGACCGCATCACGCAGGATGCATCGGGAGAGCCGCTGGTGGTCGCGGCCAAGGCACTGGCCATGCCGGCCGCCGCGCTCCAGCGCGTGCTGTTGTTTCTCAATCCGGCGATCGGCCAGTCGGTGCAGCGCGTCTTCGATCTTGCGCAACTCTTCGATGAGCTCACGCCGCAGGCCGCGTTGCAGATGACGGCGGTGTGGCAGACCTCCGGCACACACCGCCGGCCCGTGCACGAGCCGGTCTATGCCGACGACGAGCGCCGCAGCGCGCGCTCGGCGGCAACGCCGTCACAGCGCCGCGCACCGCGCACGCGCGACGATCTGCCGATCCGCACGAAGAGTGGCGGACGGTAGAGCAATTGTTTCGAAGCGAACTCGACATTGGTCCCGTCACCCTGAGGTGCGAGCGAAACGAGCCTCGAAGGGCGACGGCCTCAACCCGTCACCACCGCGCCATCGAGAAAGCTCCGCCCGGCGCGGTCCTCGACTTCGAGGATCCACACATCGGGATCGAACTTGATCTCGCGCGTGAGCCGCGCCTCGATGCCGGCTTCCGGCACCGGCGTGTCGTTGCCGAGCACCGCCATGAAGAAACGGTCCGTGGGCTTTGCCTCGTCGAAGACCGCCTGCGGCGCCGGCGCGTACAATATTGCGGTGCCGTCGAGCCGGCTTACTTTGATGAACACCGCCCCCGCCTCCTCGGCGCCGCGGCGGCGCACGGCCGCAAACGCGCCTTCGACGGCGCAGCGGCGCAGATAGGCCGAGACCCAGATGCTGGATTTCAATCGCATGGCGGCGTCCAAGACGAATACCGATGGCCTCGCCACTTGCTCCGCTCATTCCCGCGCAAGCAGGAACCCAGTGCCGTTTTCACAATCGGCGGTTTTGCGCTGGGTCCCCGCTATCGCGGGGACGAACGGTTCCGTGACGGACACCGCTGCCTAGCATGGCAGCGCACCTCACCGCCATCACTCGAGCGGGCGTCCCGTCATTGAGGACAATTCGCGCACGAAACGGTCGGAAATCTGCCCCGTCACCGGCAGCCTGCGGTCGCGCTCGAACTTCTCGATCGCCACCCGCGTGGCCGGATCGTAGAGCCCGGTGGGCTTGATCTGGCCGTAGCCGAAGTCGGCGAGCGCGCGCTGGATGGCGAGTATCTTGTTCGAGGGCGCAATCAGCGCAGCGATCGGATCGTTGGTGCGTGCCGGCTCGGATGCCGTGTGCCTGACGTTGGACGACTGGATCGCGCGCAACAGCGCGTCGTTCGATTCCACGTTCATCTTGAGGCCGGCGGCCTGCGCGAAGTCACGCGCCGCGGAGTCGGTCCGCGCGCCCCAGACGCCATCGATCGCGCCGTCGTAGAAGCCGCGCTTGTTCAATTCGCGCTGGATGTCGGAGATGATCTGCACGCGGTTGGCCAGCGGATCGGCCGCGGGCGCTGGCGCGTCGGCGGGCGCAGCGGCAGACGCCGGTTGCGCGATCTGCGGGCGCGGCGGCGCCAGCGGCACGGCCACCTGTCTCACCACCGGTCGCGTCGCAAAGATCGGCGCCGGATGCGGTCCCTTCTGCATGAACAGGGCATTGATGAAGATCGCGAAGGTCGCGAGCGTCGCCATCACGATGCCGACGAACTCGCGCGGATGTTGGCCGATCGCGACCGCCACCATCCCGGCGCGGCCAGGCTCGGCGGGCTCCGGGCGTTTGCTCCGCTTACGCACTTTTTTTGATCCGGACTGTGGTGGCAACGGTCGCAAGGTCCTTCGCACGGTCGGTGACGAGCTTGATGGGATCGGCGGGCGGCCGCTTGCCTTCGCAATCGACCGGCAGGCGCACCGTCACCTGCGTGCCTTTGCCGAGGCGGCTGGTAATGCCGATCTCGCCGCCATGCAAGCGCACAAGTCCCTTGACAATGGAGAGGCCGAGGCCGGTGCCGTCATGGCGGCGATCGTAAGACGCGCGCGCCTGGAAGAAGGCTTCGCCGAGACGCGGCAGATCGTCCTCGCCGATGCCGACGCCGGTGTCTTCGACGACGACGGTGAGCTTCACCTTGTCGCAATGCGCGCTCACCGTCACGCGGCCTTCGCGCGGGGTGAACTTGATCGCGTTGGAGATGAGGTTGATCAGGATCTGATTGAAGGCGCGGCGGTCGGCGACGACTTCCGGCAAGTTCAGGCCGATGTGCGTCTTGATCGCGACGCCGCTATCGCGCGCCTTCAGCGCCAGGAGATCGCAACAGCTCACGATCGCCGGCGCCGGCGCGAAGGGCTCCGGCGTGATTTCGAAATTGCCGGTCTCCATCTTCGACATGTCGAGAATGCCGTTGACCACCGACAGGAGATGCCGCCCGGACTCGTTGATCAGCTTCGCGTATTCGAGCTTGCGTGCGGCGTCGAAGGTCAACTCCTCGTTGGTGAGCATCTCGGAGAAGCCGATGATGGCGTTTAGCGGCGTGCGCAGCTCATGACTCATAGTGGCAAGGAAGCGACTCTTGGCGGCGTTGGCGCGCTCGCTCTCGGCGCGCGCGATTTCGACGGCGCGCTCATTGGTCTTGCGCTCGCTGACATCGCGCAGCACCGCAACCACTTCGCGCTCGGTGGCGCTCACGGCGTTGCCCGCGCGGTCGAGCGGCTGGCAGCGCATCTCCACCCAGACGAACTGGCCGCCCTGTCCGTCCGCTTCGCCGCCGCGGCGGATGCGGAACTCGACCGAACGCGACTCGCCCAGCGTCGCGGCGTCTGCAAGCGCGGTGAGATAAGCGGGCCGGTCGGCCACATGCACCCGATCGAACAGGCCGTGGCTCATCAGGTCATGCACGCGCGCGCCGAACAGCGGCTCCGCCGCGGGAGACGCGAACAGCACCGCACCGTTGCGCGCGTGGCGCGTGATGACGTCCGTCATGTTGCGCGCGAGCAGGCGGTAGCGGTCTTCCTCGGCGTACAGCAGCCAGAAGCTGGTGCGCGCGAGCTGCTCGGCGCCGAGCGCGAGGCCCGTTGCATAGAGCGCCGCCGAGATAATGCCGAGCGCGACCAGCGCGCCGTGCTCGCCGGCCACTTCGATCGCCGGCGGGAGAAGATCATAGGCGCTCAACACCAGAAGAAGCCCGGCAGCCGACAGCGCAAAAGTCGACGCGACCGCGACGACGCGGCGCGAAGCCGACAGCGCGGCTTCGAGCGGCACGACGACGAGCCAGATCGCGGCGAACGAGCCGATGCCGCCGGTGCACCAGGCCACCACCGTGACCAGCCCGGTCAGCGACAACGAGGAGAGCGTGTGCGCGCTTTCATAGCGTCCGGTACGAGACAGGAAATAAGCGATGAGGATCGGCGCCACCAGCCAGCCGAACACGCCGACTTCGAGCATGCTCGGCACGCCGCGGAATGCCAGATAAACGGGGAAGCTTGCGAGCGCGACGAAGCTGCCGATCAGACGCGGCGCGATGAAGGCGCGATGGCGCGCCGCCGTCAGCGCGTCCTGCCGCGCCGCCGGGTGCACCAAAGCATCGACATAGTTCCACACTGGCGTGAGGAAGCCCACGATCCCTGTCCACCACTTTTGCGCCCGAAACACGCGCCCCTTCTTCGGAAAAAAATCTAGGCCACCGCGGCTTAAGCGAACGCTAAGGGCGCAAGCCCGCCGGAGCGTTTTCGCAGGCAGTTGCTCCGTTTCGGGACGACTTGCGCCCGCTATTCGGCGGAGATGGTGAAATTTTTCTTGCCGCGTTGCAGCCTGCGCGCGTGCTGCCGGCACAGCACTAACCGCACACTAACCATGCGCGCGCGCGAAAGCGCGCCGCCGGGGCGCAACTCGATCGTTAAAAGTTTAATCAAATGCGTGTCGACTTTGCCGAAAACCGTCGATTCGGCGCCAACGACAGCTTCAGCCCTATCTGCTAGGTTTAGTTCAAAGACGGCACAAAAGCCGTCAGGGACAGATGGGTGGCGTCATGTTCTTCCTCTTGCGAATGGCGTTTTGGTTGTGCGTCGTTTGCGTGCTGCTGCCGAGCATCGGCTCGCAGTCGAACGATCCCGATACGCAGATCGACGCCAAGCAGGCGGTCACGCTGGCGAGCGCGGCCGTGACCGATGCGCGCGGTTTCTGCGATCGCCAGCCGGATGCCTGCCAGGTCGGCGGCAGTCTGGTGGTCGCGCTCGGCCACAAGGCCGAGGCCGGCGCGCGCACGATTTATCAGTTCATCAGCGCCAAGCTGAGCGAGCCGGCCGGCAAGAGCTCCGGCATGACGGCCGCCAAGGTGGTGCCGGTCTCCGGGGCCGGCAACGGCTCGCTGACGGCCTCGGACATGCAGCCGGTCTGGCACGCGCCGGTTCCGCTGCCGCCGCGCCGCGAGGCCCGCGCCAGTCGTCCGTCGGCTTAACGGGCGCTTTTTTCAGTCGTGTCCGCGGGGCGCCGCCCCGCGCGAAGTCCTTTGGCCATCGCCAGCCTGAGCCTATATATCCATGGTGAGTTCAGCGGGCCCGATCCCCGCTTCAAGGATATGAGCGTGGCGCCGTATAATGACCCCTATCGACGAGATCGTTGACAATTTCTCCCTGCTCGAAGAGTGGGATGACCGCTATCGCTACGTCATCGAGCTCGGCCGCATGCTGCCGCCGCTGCCCGAGGCGGATCACGTCGAAGCCAACAAAGTGCGCGGCTGTGCCAGCCAGGTCTGGCTTGTCACCACCGTGCAGGCGGATGGCGCCACGGGGCCGACGCTCCACTTCGAAGGCGACAGCGATGCGCATATCGTGCGCGGGCTGATCGCCATTCTGTTCGCGCTCTACTCCGACAGGAGCGCCCGCGAGATCCTCGACAACGACGCGATCAAGCTGTTCGACCAGCTCGGCCTGCGCGAGAACCTCACGCCGCAACGCTCGAACGGTCTGCGTTCGATGGTCGAGCGCATCCGCAACGACGCCGCCGCAGCGCTCGCTCCGGCGGCGTGACCGCGCGTTTATCCGAAGCGAATTCTGACTCTCTCCGTCATCCTGAGGTGCGGGCGAAGCGAGCTTCGAAGGATGAACGGCCGAGGCCGTCGCCCTTCGAGGGCCGGCTGCGCCGGCCACCTCAGGGTGACGGATCAACGCTGTGCTTGCTTACGCGTGCAGCAAGCTACCCACCATCCACACCAAACTCCGCCCCCTTGGCGAGCCATGTGCGCACCGCGGCCCGCGCCCGTCCCCGTGTCTCGGCGGCATAGCCGTAATGGCGCGCAAGCCGGTCCAGCGAGTTGCAGCACGACCTTGGCCGAACGCACCGGCCACAGGCGCTCGCGCTCGACATCCTCGAGCCGCTTCAGGAAGCAACACACGTCAAGCAGCAGGCCGGAAAACTCCGGCCCCACCGCGTCGAGCGCCTGATGCACCCTCTGGCGCGCGGCCACCGTGCCCTCGGTGATGAAGCCGGCGTCTCCCGGCCTTTGCCGCTGCTTCGAAAGCGGGCTCTCCCAATTGGATGTCGTGCGCGGCATCATGTTGGCGCGCGTGAAATCGGCGCGCAGCCGCTCCCCCGCCAGCAGTTGATACGGCACGATCATGGCTTGTCCGTCGCGGCCGCGCCGGTGCGCGAGCCACACCAGCGGGCTCTCGCCTTCGTCCACCGTCACCGTGCTGCGGCCGACCTCGGTGGCGATCTGCGTCTCGGCCAGCGTCATGTGCTGACCGCGGAAGTCGCCGATCTGCGGCTCTGCCCTCTCCGGCCGCCGCGCCGCCCGTGCCGGGGCACTCATGGCCGCTCCTCCGGCCGTATTTGCGCCGGCGCCTTGTGGCCGGGCGACAGACCCGCGCACATGTTTTCGAGCGACTGCAGCACGCGGTCGAACGCCGCGTTGTCGCGCCGCTGCTCGACCAGCCGGCAGGCATGTCGCGCCGTCGTCCGGTCGCGCCGGAACAGCCTGCCGACCTGGTGGTGATTGAGCCCAAAAACAGCGTGGGCGAGATACATCGCCGTCTGCCGCGCGAAGGCGGCATCGGCGGAGCGCCGCGACGGTAGGCGCAGTTCGGCGACCGGCACGGCAAAGGTGGCGGCCACCGCTTCTTCCATCAGCCAGCAGGCTTGGCCATGTGCGTCGCGCTGTGGCGGCTTGAAGCGTCGTGGCCGTGGTTTCGACAGAGCTTCCAGCAGGATCATCGGCGCCTCGGGTTGCAGGACTTGATGCCTACATTATTGTCGAGGTTTCGCTGACGGGGATAAATTCTTTTCGTCTTTGTAAGCAACTGTCATTACATCAGTATTTTTGACGTGCTGGAAAATAATCTTTTTGACCGCTGTCCTAGCTAGGAATGCATCCGGCACGCGGACGTCCGGAAAAGGCGGGCTGCGCGCCAGCGCGGATAGACTGCCCGCTCCGATCCACCGGCGATGATGACGATAGCGCGACGCGCCAAGCGTTGCGCGGACGTGCGGCTCTCAACCGCCGCTTACTTGAAGCGGCGGCGGCGCTGCTGGCCGAGCCCCATCTGCTTGGCGAGTTCGGACCGCGCAGCGGCGTAGTTCGGCGCCACCATCGGATAGTCGGGGTTCAGGCCCCACTTCTCGCGATATTGCTCGGGCGTCATGTTGTATTGGGTGCGCAGATGCCGCTTGAGCGACTTGAACTTCTTCCCGTCCTCGAGACACACGATGTATTCCGGCGTGATCGACTTCTTCAGCGATACAGCCGGCTTCAGCGGCTCGCTCGGCGCCTCGACCGGGCTTCCCGAAACGCGGGTGAGCGCGGCATGAACTTGGTTGATCAGGCCGGGGATGTCGCCCGCCGCGACGGTATTGTTGCTCACGTAAGCCGACACGATTTCAGCCGTGAGTTCTATGTAGCTGCCGTTGACCACCCTGTCGCTCATCGAAGCTGCCCTGTCGTGGTGCGGCCACCTGAACGCGCGGGCCGCGACGGTAGGAGGTAATGAATCATGCAAAATATGATAGCCGCTAAGCGCCACGGCGCAATTACAAACGTGACTATATTTGCACTCTACTGGCCATTCCGCAGTGCCGGGAAGAAAAACAACGGCCGGACCCAACGCTAGACTTTGATTTTGTCTGTCGGGACCCGGTCCCAACCGTATGCAACTATTGCAGGAATTAAGGCGCCACAGCCGGTCTATTGGAGGCGTGACGCCGGCAATGATTGGACACCCTGCCCCTCAAGCGTGCCCTGGAATGACCGCGCGAAATCGGCCGCGCCTCACGAATTCTTCTCGAGATGTGCGCGCAGCTCATTGATCGATGCAAAGCGCAGGGTTCCCTGCGGCAGCTCTGCTTCGATCGAGCCGTCCACGTAGAGCGTATAGCCCATGCCGTCGACGACGCCAGACTTGAGAACCTCCGCCGTACGCCGCGGCTCGTCGTCCGTGGCCTCGACCGGCTCGGCCACCGTCTCGTGCAGCGGGATCTCAAGCGCGGGCTCCGGCGGAAGTTCGGGCTCGGGTATGGGCTCCGGTTTCACGCCGGGAGCGGCGTCCGCATTCGGCTCAGCGGCCGCCGGGCCGCGCGACGGCCGTCCGTCGGCCGGCCACATGGTGTCGAAATAAGTCGGCCGCCTGCTCGGTGTCGGCGTCACCGGCGGCGGGGCAGGCCGCCATCCGCTCTCGCGAATGGGTCCCCGCCGCATTGCCGAGATCCCGACATTCTCTTCGGTCGAAGCGGCCTGGGCCGGTTCGTCGAGATCGCGCGGTGCCGGCGGTTCGTGCGGCGAGAGCGAAACTTCGTCCTCCAAGGTGACCGGCGGCACATCAGGATTGCGCAGGCTGGGCGCAAAGGTCCGGCGCTTTTCGGTCACCGGCTCCGCCATCCGCGCCGGTTCTGGCTCCGCGGCTTCCGGCTCGCTTGCCACCGGCTCGCGCTTTGGGCGGGCGGGGAATGGAATGCGTCCAGCCTCCGGGGCTGCTGCCGCCGCGCCGCGCGCCGGGGCTGACGCGGATGCGGCCTCGAAGGTCTCGGCAGAATGGGCTGCGCGTCCATTCAACGGTGCGGCAAGGCCTTCGGCGATGCGCTTGAGTTGTGACACCACCGCGCCCAATCCGATCAGGATAAGGCCGCCGATGCCGACGGTGGCGCCCGAGGTGATGAGCGTATTGCCAAAGCTGAACTCGCTGATCGGGATACCAAACCCGGCCCCTACGACGCCGGCGACCAAAGCAATGACGCCGACGATGAACAGCAGAATCGACATAGACGCGGTCCTCATCTGTAACGACGGGAGCCGGCCTCCGCCCCCGATTTACCAGCTAAACCATTCAACAAACGAAGAATTTTCGCTTTTTTCCAGCCTGATGGCAACTATTATTCCTAAAATACCACCAAACGCCCTCACAGTTCCTTAATCCTGCGCGAATCTGGCCTTTCCTGCGTCCTTTGTGCCCGGCGCTGGCTCAAGCGGTCCGGATAAGCCCGCCTGCCCGTTGCTCCGGCTCGCGCCAGAGCCTAATTAACGTAATCGGGGAACTCGCCTGGATCATGCCGGGTTTCATCCCGAGGCTGGTTTATTCCGCACTCACAGTTTGTGGTTCGAGGAGGACCTTATGTCGTTCAAGCTGCCCGACCTGCCCTATGCCTACGAAGCGCTGGCGCCCTACATGTCGCGCGAGACGCTCGAATATCACCACGACAAGCACCACAAGGCCTATGTCGACAATGGCAATAAGCTCTTGGAAGGCAGCGGACTGGAGGGCAAGTCGCTCGAGGAGATCGTGAAGGGCTCCTTCGGCAAGAATGCCGGCCTCTTCAACAATGCCGGTCAGCACTACAACCACATCCATTTCTGGCAGTGGATGAAGCCGAACGGCGGCGGCGACAAGATCCCGGCTAAGCTCAAGGCGGCGATCGATTCCGATCTTGGCGGCGTCGCCAAGATGCGCGAGGACTTCACCCAGGCCGGCGTCACACAGTTCGGCTCCGGCTGGTGCTGGCTGGCCGTGAAGGACGGCAAACTCGTCGTGACGAAGACCGCGAACGGCGAGAACCCGCTGGTGCATGGCGCGAGCCCGGTGCTCGGCTGCGACGTGTGGGAGCACTCCTACTACATCGACTATCGCAATCGCCGGCCGGACTATCTCAAGGCGTTTCTGGATCACCTGGTGAACTGGGACCACGTCGAAGAGATGTTCGTGGCGGCGACCAAGTAACATTCGCACGCGCTCGATCATGGCCACGCGGCCGGCACCCCATACGGCCGACCGCGTGGCCGTTCTCGTTCTGGCGATCGTGGCGATCATCGCCGCCTTCACCTTCCGCGATTACGGTCTCGGCTGGGACGACTACACCCACTCGCAATACGGCGACCTGCTGCTCAAGCTCTACGGCTCGGGCTTTACCGACACGCGGGCGCTGTCCTTCGTCAATCTCTACAAGTACGGCGGCGGCTTCGACATGGCCTCGGCGCTTGCCGCCAAGGTGCTGCCGTTCACGCTGTTCGAGACGCGCCGCCTCATGGGCGCCTGCTTCGGCCTGCTCGGCCTGTTCGTGACCTGGCGGCTGGCGCGCCGCCTCGGCGGTCCCGTCGCCGGCGCAAGCGCCGTGACGCTGCTTGCCGCCTGCCCCCTCTACTACGGCCACATGTTCATCAATGCGAAGGATTCGCCCTTCGCTACCGCGATGATCATTCTGCTATTCGCCTTTGTGCGCGTGGTGGACGAATATCCGCGCCCGCGCCCGCGCGCCATGGTGCTGGCCGGCGTCGGGCTCGGCTCGGCCTTCGGCTCGCGCATCCTCGCCGTGGCGGCCGGGCCTTATGCGCTGCTCGGCCTGCTACTGGTCGTCCTCGAGGAATGGCGCACGCTCGGCCTGCGCAGCGCCCTCCTCCGTCTCGTCACGTTCATCTGGACGCTGCTGCCGTCTCTGCTCATCGGTTATCTCATCATGGGCCTTTTGTGGCCATGGTCGGTCGTCTCGCCGCTCAATCCGCTCAGCGCGGCGGAGTACTTCGACAAGTTCTTCGAGCGCCCCTGGCGCGAACTCTATGAAGGCCGGCTCATCTCCGTGCCGGACATGCCGCCGAGTTATCTTCCGCATCTCTTCGCGCTCAAGCTGCCGCTTCTGATGCTGGCGCTCGGTCTCATCGGACTCGTGATCGCGCTCGCGGCTGCGCTGCGCCCCGACAAGGCGGTCCCGCGGCGCGGCAGCATGCTCATCGTCGCGCTGGCGCCGATTGCGCCGGTCATCATGGCGATGATCATGCGGCCGGCGCTCTACAATGGCCTGCGCCACTTCGTCTTCGTCGCGCCGTCCTTCGCCGTGCTGGGCGGACTTGGTGCGGCGTGGCTGATCGCACGCGCCAAGGAACATGGCCGCGTCGGCATAGGCGTTGTCGCTGCAATCTCACTTGCCGGGATTGCAACGCCGGTCGTCGACATGGTGCGGCTGCATCCGTACCAATACGTCTACTTCAATCCGCTCGCCGGCGGCGTCGCCGGAGCGCAAAAGAATTACATGCTCGATTACTGGGGCCTCGCCTTCAAGCAGTCCTCGGAAGCATTGCGCACCGCACTCGCGGCGAAACATGAGCAGCCGCCCGCCGGACGCCGATGGGTGGTCGCGATCTGCGGCCCGCAGGCGCCCGCCGATGTCGAACTCGGCCCGCAATTCGAGACCACGTGGGAAGAAAAGCGCGCCGACTTCGCCATGTCGCTCGGCACCTTCTATTGCGAACACCTCAACCGTCCGGTGCTGGCAGACATCGAGCGCGCGGGCGTGAGTTTCGCCCGCGTCTATGACCTGCGCGGCCGCCCCATCCCCGATCTGGTGACAGAGCCGCCGCCCTAGCCCCCGCCGGTTATTTCTCCAAGCGGGCGGCACGGCCGGCGCTTCACGGCGAAGGCTGTGGAGAAAACGTCACAGTAAAGAGCGCAATCGCACGGGCGCCGTACCTGGTTACGTATTTGCCGCAACCTGTTGCTTTTTGCCCATCTTTTGCCGCCATCAACCCGGATAGAGGGTTTGCTCGTTTTGGCGTGGCCGGTGTCCTGGTGTCCGGCCCGGCACGCAATCGGAGTTGCCATTGCCCGCAATCGTGCGACTTTCTATCATGGCCGCACAACAAAGGACTGGTCCGTACCATGAGATGAGATTTCGGCTCGTACGCATGCGCCTTTACAGTCGCTTAACCGTAAACCCCGCATCGTTGTTCGCCGCCTCACGGGGGAGGTAGCGACGGAATCGGAATGACACGACTGCTGCGTTCCACATTGTCTAATCAAGCATGGCCGGTCGCGGCGCGCGCGATGTCGGTCTCGGTCCAAGCCAACAAGTTCGAGTAACGGGCATAATGTCGTATACGGCGGGGGCTCTAGACAGCGTCAGTCACTTCGGCATTCGCCGGGTTTCCACCGGCAAATGCAGCCGCATGATTTTCGGCAGCGGAGTCGTGGGCGTCGGCGCCCTCGTCACCGCCAGTGTCATTGTCAGCTCGCTCGCCATCACAACCGCCTGGATGGGCCTCACGTTCCATCACAACAAGTCCAACGCGCGCACGACCGCGCCGGCAATGGCGCCAGAGGCAATGGCGCTTGCCAACCCTTACGGCGCCCTGGCCAGCGCGATGTTCGGCTCCGCCCGCGCCATCGATGTTCCCGAAACGGCCCCGCGGCTGGCCGCCGCGACACCGGCAAAGCCGGACGCGATGTTCGATCCGCGCGCGGCGAGCGCCGCGGCGGAGACTTTCGCGCTGATCGGCGGCACGCCGCTAACCTCCGCCGACGACGTTGCCGCGCTGCTGTCACCGCCGCTGCTCTCGCCGCCGGCCTTGCAGGCGCAGAACCCGCCGTCCAACACAGTCGCGCGCGATACCGCGCCCGCGGCCGAGATGACGCGTCAAGCCGAGCTCACGCCGCCCGTGCTGCCGCCACGCCGCGGCAATGACCGCCCCGACGTCGACGCGCCCGCCCCCGGCCCGGCCGCGCCGCAGACCGCGACGGCGCCGGCCGCGCCGCCTCAGTCGGGCGGGATCATGGGCTTCTTCGCCAAGCTCTTTGCCGGGCCGAAGTCCGATAATTCGGCCGTGGTTCCTGACGCCCGCACCGCCGTCTATGATATCGAGGCGCATACCGTCTATCTGCCCAACGGCGACCGGCTGGAAGCGCATTCCGGCATGGGCCAGTGGCTGGACGATCCGCGTTTCGTCAACGTCAAGGATCGCGGGCCGACGCCGCCGCACATCTATGACCTGAAGCTGCGCGAGTCGCTGTTCCACGGCGTGCAGGCCATTCGCCTGACCCCCGTCGGCGATGGCGAAATGTACGGCCGCGACGGCATCCTGGCGCATTCCTATATGCTCGGCCCGAACGGCCAGTCGAACGGATGCGTATCGTTCAGGGACTATGAGGCATTCCTCCGCGCCTTCCGGAATGGTGAGATCGATCGCATCCTGGTCGTGGCGCGTGCCGGCGCCAAGCCGCCGGTCGTCGCCCGCGGCCGCCGCGGGAATCCCGATCGCTACGCCTCCGCCGACCGCTCGCTCTGACCGCCAGCACGTCGCGTGAGGCGGCTCACAGCTTGGAGCCGCCATCGACGTGGATGCTGTCGCCGGTGATCCAGCGCGCCGCATCGGACGACAGGAACGCGACGACCGAACCGACATCGTCGGGCTGGCCGATACGCTTGAGCGCCTGCATGTCTATCACCTTAGCGCGGCCCTCATCGGACTTCGTGAAGTTCGACATGTCGGTGTCGATGACGCCCGGCGCGACCGCATTGACGCGGATGCCGCGCGGCCCAAGCGCGGCGGCAAAATACTTGACCAGCGTTTCGATCGCCCCCTTCGTCGCCGCATAGGCCGACAGCGTGCCGACCGCCGTGCGCGCGCCGAGCGACGAGAGGAAGACGACGCTCGCGCCGGGCGCCAGGATCGGCAGCAACTGCTGCATCAGGAAATAAGGCGCGCGCACATTGACCGCGAAGAGACTGTCGAAGTCCGCAACCGTAATGTCTTCGAGGGGCGCCGCCTTCGATATCCCGGCATTGGCCACGAGGATGTCGAGCCGGTCGCCGACCAGGTCGCGGACCTGCGCCGCGAGCTTGTGCGCCCCATCGGGCGCGGCGAGATCGGCGGCCACCGCATCGGCCTGCCCGCCCGCGGCGCGGATCTGATCGACCACCGCCTTCGCCTCGTCGGCATTGCGGCCGTAATGAACGACGACGCGGGCGCCTTCGGCGGCGAGCGCCAAGGCGGCGGCGCGGCCCATGCCGCGCGAGGCTCCGGTGACGAGGGCAGTCTTGTTGCTGAGCGCGTTCATGATGGCGTTCTCCAAAGTTGATGTCTGCAATCGCTTGCAGGCATGAACATGGGTCGCCGCTGGCAATAATAGAAAGACTTTGTATGATCGACCCATGCCTCATAGGTATGGATCGCCGCCATGGAGCTCCGCCATCTCCGCTACTTCATCGCCGTCGCCGAGGAAGGCAGCCTCACCCACGCGGCTGAGCGGCGGCTGCATACCGCGCAGCCCTCGCTGAGCCGTCAGCTTCGCGACCTCGAGCTCGAAGTGGGCGCGCCGCTGATGGACCGCGGCGCGCGCGGCATCGTGCTCACGCCCGCCGGCCGCGCCTTCCTCGATCACGCGCGCATGGCGCTGTTGCAGGTGGAACTGGCCGGCGACGCCGCGCGCCGCGCCGCGCAGCCCGAGAAGACGTCCTTCGTCCTCGGCTTCCTCACCGGTCACGAAGTGCTGTGGCTGCCCGAAGCTTTGCGAATCCTGCGCGAGGAGAATCCCGATATCGACATCACGCTGTCCAGCCAGTCATCTCCCGAGCTCGCCGGCGCTTTGATGCGCGGAAAGGTCGACCTCGCCTTCTTGCGCCGCGAAGAGCAGGCGCCGGGCCTGGTGTTCAAGTTCCTGATCAAGGAGCCGCTCGTCGCCGTCTTGCCGAACGGTCACCGCCTGGCGGCACGAAAACACATCCGGCCGCAGGACCTCGCGGCGGAGCCCTTCGTCATGCCGACCAAGGTCGCGCCGGCATTGAAGCTGGTGATCGACGCTTACGCCAAGAAGAACGGCATTGCCTTCAAATCCGAATTCGAAGCGGAGAACCTGTCGATGGCGATGTCGCTGACGGTGTCCACCGGCGGCCTGACGCTGTTGCCGGCCTACGCGCAGAACCTGTTGTCGTCCGCCGTCACGACGCGACCCTTGCAGGGCGAGGTGCCGACGATCGATCTGGTCATGGGCTACAGCAAGTCGAACACATCACCGGTGCTCAAGCGCTTCCTGTCCCGCGCCGACGAACTGATCGCGCGCATGACGCAGAAGGGCGCGGGAGGTTGATGGGATAGTCAGCTCTGCGAGAATTCGTTTTCGGTTGGCAACGCGAGTAACCAAAAAAAGACTCATTAGCCTCAAAGCATGCGCTCGAACATGCATCGAAGTTCTTTCTAACATTCCGAATGCGCGTGTGTTGAACCGAAATCCGCGGAGCTGCCATGACTCTTTCACGACGTGATATTCTGATTGCCGGCGGCGCCGCGGCGTTCGCGGCAACCCCCATCACGCGGGCCTCGGCCCAGCATACCCATGACGGCTCGGGCGCCATGCCGACACCCGAAGAGATGCAGGTGGTGCAACGGGGCGGCCTCTACGCCAGCATGAGCGACCCGAAAGTCACCGAACTGCCGCCGGACGCGTTCGAGCAGCGCTTCACCTTCTCTCCCGCTCCGAAAGCCGAACCGCCCGGAGTCTGGTCCGAAGCGGCGCCTTTGCCCGTTCCGCGCAGCGAGATGGCATGGGCGACGGCGGAGAACGATCGGATGCACATCATCGGCGGCTACGCCGAGCAGCAGGTGGCGCGTCCCTATCATCACGTGTTCGATGCCCGCACGGGGCAGTGGCAGCAGGCCGCGCCCATTCCGCGCGGGGCCAACCACATTGGCGTCGCCGCCGACGCCGGGGTCGTTTATGCCTTTGGCGGCTTTGTCGATCGCAATCGCATCGCCGTGCCGGATTGCTATGCCTATGTCGTCGCCGAAGACCGCTGGCACGCGATCCGCCCGCTCTCGCGCGGTTCGCGCGGCGCTATTTCCGTGGTTGCCTTCAATGGGCTGATCCACGCCGTCGGCGGACGCGACGTGCGCTCGGTCGACTGGCACGAGGCCTACGACCCGAAGACCGACACCTGGCACACGCTCGCCGCGGTTCCGGGCCCGCGCGATCACACGGCAGCCGTAGTCGTCGCCGGGGTGATCTCGGTCGTCGGCGGCCGCATGGACACGTTCGACTTCAATACGGGAATGCACGTCGTCTACGACGCCAAGAAGGACCGCTGGGAAGAGCGCGCGCCGATGCCGACGCCGCGCTCGGGCCATGGCGGCGTTCTCTACCGCGGCAAATTGTTCTGCATGGGTGGCGAAGGCACGCGGCGTGTCTTCGGCCAACTCGAAGCCTACGATCCGCAGGCCGATAGCTGGCAGGCTTACGCGCCCATGCGCACGCCGCGTCACGGCATGGGAGCCGCCGTCTTGGGCGACGCCATCCACGTCGCCGGTGGCGGCCCCATGAACGGCGGCTCCTTCCAGACCTCGGTGCACGAGGTGTTCAAGGTCTAGAATCCGGATCTGGCGCTGGTGCGACGTCGACCGGTCGTGCCGCTTGCGCGGCGTTCAATTGGTCGCGTTGCGCCCGCCGAGGCCCGCCCGCCGCAAGGCGTCGGCCAATGCGCCGCCCGATGAACCGGCCTTGCCAGGCTGCGCCTTCGCGGAGGCGTACTTGGCGGTGCTGCGGTCTGCGCCGGTGGACCGCTGAGGCTGCGCGCCGGCTTCATCGTCGAGCCGCAGCGAGAGGCTGATGCGCTTGCGCGGCTTGTCCACCTCCAGCACCTTCACGCGGACGATATCGCCCGGCTTCACCACATCGCGCGGGTCCTTGACGAACGTCTTCGACATCGCCGAGACGTGCACGAGTCCGTCCTGGTGCACGCCGATATCGACGAAGGCTCCGAACGCCGCGACATTCGTCACCACGCCCTCGAGCACCATGCCCGGCTTGAGATCGTTCAGCGTCTCGACGCCGTCCTTGAACTCCGCCGTCTTGAAGGCCGGCCGCGGATCGCGGCCCGGCTTCTCCAGTTCGCGCAGGATATCCGTGACTGTCGGCAGGCCGAACTTGTCGTCGACGAAGGATTTCGGCGCGAGCGCGCGCAGCACGGGCGCGTTGCCGATCAGCACGTGGATGTCGCTCTTGGTCGCTTCGATGATCCGGCGCACCACCGGATAGGATTCCGGATGCACGGCGGAGGCATCGAGCGGATCGTCGCCGCCGGGGATGCGCAGGAAGCCGGCGCATTGCTCGAACGCCTTGGGGCCGAGCCGCGGCACATCCTTGAGCGCCTTGCGCGAGCGGAACGGGCCGTGCGAGTCGCGGTGCGACACGATGCTCTGCGCCAGTCCAGGGCCGATCCCCGACACGCGCGCGAGCAAGGGCGCCGACGCTGTGTTCAGGTCCACGCCGACGCCGTTCACGCAGTCTTCGACCACCGCGCCGAGCGAGCGCGACAGTTTAAATTCGCTGAGATCGTGCTGATACTGGCCGACGCCGATCGACTTTGGATCGATCTTCACCAGTTCCGCCAGCGGATCCTGCAGCCGCCGCGCGATCGACACCGCGCCGCGCAGCGTCACGTCGAGGTCAGGCAGCTCCTCCGACGCATAGGCCGAGGCCGAATAGACCGAGGCGCCGGCTTCCGAAACCACGATCTTGTGCAGCTTGAGATCGGCGAGGCCCTTCACCAGCTCGATCGCGAGCTTGTCGGTCTCGCGCGAGGCGGTGCCGTTGCCGATCGCGATCAACTCGACCTTATGCTTGCGCACCAGGTTCGCCAGGATGGCGAGCGCTTCGTCCCAGCGCCGCTGCGGTTCGTGCGGGTAGATCGTGCTGGTATCCACCACCTTGCCGGTTGCGTCGACCACTGCGACCTTCACGCCCGTGCGGAAGCCGGGATCGAGGCCCAGCGTTGGCCGCGCACCGGCGGGCGCAGCGAGCAGGAGATCGCGCAGGTTAGAGGCAAAGACGCGCACGGCCTCCTCTTCCGCCGCGTTCCACAGGCGCAGCCGGAGGTCGATCGAGAGCGTGACAAAAATCTTGGTGCGCCACGCCCAGCGCACCGTCTCGGCGAGCCATTTGTCGCCCGGGCGCCCCTGATCGGCGATGCCGTAGGCGCGCATGATACGCAGCTCATAGGCGCTGACGATCGTGCGCGTCGCCGGATCGTCCGGCTCGACGGTGATGTCGAGCATCTCTTCGCGCTCACCGCGGAACAGCGCCAGCACGCGATGCGACGGCATCTTGCTGAAGGCTTCCGAGAACTCGAAGTAGTCGCTGAACTTCGCGCCCGCTTCCTTCTTGCCGTCACGCACCGCCGACTTGAGGCGGCCGTTTGCCCACAGCTCCTCGCGCAGCGCGCCGATCAAGTCCGCGTTCTCGGCGAAGCGTTCAATGAGGATGGCGCGCGCGCCATCCAGCGCCGCCGCCGTATCGGCGACATTCTTGTCGGCCGAGACGAACGGCTCGGCGCTGACCGCCGGCACATTCTGCGGCGCTGTCAGCAACAGATCGGCCAGCGGCTGCAAACCCGCTTCCTTGGCGATCTCGGCCTTGGTGCGGCGCTTGGGCTTATAAGGGAGATAGATATCCTCGAGACGGCCCTTGCTGTCGGCGCCCATGATCGCCGCTTCCAGCTTGGCGTCGAGCTTGCCCTGCTCGCGGACGGAGTCGAGAATGACTTTGCGCCGCTCTTCCAGCTCACGCAGATAGCGCAGCCGCTCCTCGAGCGTACGAAGCTGCGCGTCGTCGAGCGATCCGGTGACTTCCTTGCGGTAGCGCGCGATGAAGGGGACGGTTGCACCGCCGTCGAGCAATTCGACCGCGGCCTGGACCTGTTGCTCCTTCACTCCGAGTTCCGTGGATATGCGCGCCTGTATAGAAGTCATCAAGAAAGCACCTCATCGAGGAATTTGAGAGACCCTGCTGCCGAATCAGGGCGCGGATATGGACCGCGCGCTTTTGATTCTTCAAGCCGCCGTTTGTGTTTTCCCGCGTGCCTCGCGCGGGCAGACGACTGGGGCCAGAACCTAGCGGCCATCCTGCCGACGTCAAGAAGAAGGTCCTCGCCTGTGCGGAACCGTCCACATAGGACCCATGAGGTCCGTTTGCAGCAGGTGTTGCGGCTACAACTACATGACTAAAATATCGGCTGTGTCGGAGTTTCGATCGATTGCCGAAATTGGTTCTAAAACCGCATTGCCGCCAAGACGGTAGAGAGACTTGTAGTGCGATTTCAAAACCGCGCGAAATTCCCGCAGGCTGGACTGCTGGTAGCGCGAAGGAAAAAACTCTACGACCAGCGGGCGCCCGATATATTCGCCAAGCCCACGGATAACGTCTAATTCCATGCCTTCTACGTCGATCCAGATCAAGCCGACTTGTGACGGGGCAACGGAATTGCTCCTGAGGATGTCGTCGAGCCTGTGGACCTGGACGCGCACTTGCTCACTCGCATCCGGCGCCGGCGAGCCGGCGAGAGAGTGAGCACCCTTGTTCCGGGGATGCAGAAACATCGTCGCCTCGCCATCACATGAGCCGATCGCCGTTTTCATGATTGTGGTTTTACTGTTCAGATCGTTCGCCGCAACGTTCATGCGGAGCAGTTCATAATTTTTCGTCTCCGGCTCGAATGCGAAGGCATCGTGGAAGAGGCCGCTCCGCATCGCATAGACCGTGTGCGTTCCGATATTGGCGCCGACATCTACGAAGACAGAATCAAACTGCATCGATCCCCTCTTTCTGAGGATTGAAACGGCTTGGTCGATCTCGTCGAATTGCCAGCGCCCATGCCACAGAAGCCATGATCCGATGACGCGGTCGGATGGATCGATGAAAAAATTGCCATGCGGCAGACGGCAATAGATCAGATGGTTTTTCGCGGCGATTGCGTTGAGTACGACTTCACGAAACGCTCTCACGCCAAGCAATATCGGTTCTAGCAATCGTTGTCTGGCGCTACGCCGTGCCCGGTGGAAATGGCCTATATAACTAAGCGACATCCTCCCATCCTCCGGAACGATAACACTACGCCTGAAAAATCCGACAATCCAGGTGCCGCGGGCGGCTACTCACTTTGTCGAGACTTTCACCGTGAGCGGCGCGTCGCTTGTCAGCGGCGGCACCGAGATACTTCTTTGGTCGGCTTCCGTCTGCGGGCCGCGCTATACTGGGGTGTGCTGTTCGCCTGCCGGAGGGTCCATGCGTGCCACTGTTTGCATCATTGTTGCAGCGATCGGTTTGGCGGCGCATCCGGCGCTCGCCCAGCCCGACCGCACGGCGGCGACGTTCTGGACATCGGTGCAAGCCAACTGCGACGCCACCGCGGCGAAGCCAGCCAGCGAACTTGGCCGCCGCATCGCGCAGACAGCGATCGAGGAATTCGACAGCTTCGGCGGCCATAGAATCGATGCGAACGGCCGGCTGGTCCACTTCGGCTTGACGGAGGCCGAGAACGAGCCGGAAGGCGCACGGCGCGGCACGCAGGCGAGCCTCGGCCGCCTCGGCTGGTGGCGGGTGCTGGCATACTGGCGGTCGCTGTATGGCGGCGATATCGACAGCATCAATGACCAGCTCGAGGTGCGCGGCTATCACGGCGCCTCGACATCGAAAGACGCGGCGCAGACCGCTGCACGGCTGCCGATCGATTTCGGTCCGCTTCTGCGCGCGGCCGACAGCGTGTCCGATCCGGACATGCGCGAGGCCCTGCGCGAAGCGGTCATCCGCTCGGCCCTCATCGATACATCATGGTCCGCGGCCTTCATCAGCTACGTGATCCGGCAGGCCGGTGTCGCGGAAAGCGGCTTCCAGTTCGCCAACGCACACCGCGTCTATATCTACGATGCCTTCGCGACCAGCGCGGCAGAGCTCGTCCACGGCTCCGATGCCCATATCTATCGCGCCTGCCCGCTGGCGACGACCAGGCCCCGCGTCGGCGACCTGATCTGCGATCAGCGCGAGCCGGCGCTCGCCGATGACAGCGACGCGGCGGTGCGCGAGCGCATCCGCGGGGAGCTCACCGGCAGCCCCGGCGCGCGCACGGTCCGGCACACCCATTGCGAGGTGGTCGCCCATATCGATGCGGCGGCGCACAAGATGGTCACGATCGGCGGTAATGTCCTGAACGGCGTGGCGGCCAGGAAGCTCAATCTGCGGCGCGGCCTCACGGTCTCACCGGTCCAGAAAGGCCGCTGCGGGGGCGCCGGCGGCTGGACCCTGCCCGGGAGCGCCGCCGATATGCCACAGAGTCAGGGCAAATGCTCGCTCAACGATCAGAAGTGGTTCGTGCTGCTGCAATTGCGCTGACCGGAGCGGCCTCGGGGTGCGCTGGAGCGCGGAGTGTGGCACGATTTCGCTGAGCCATCGTCGCTGTCATCGGAAACGGGGGAACTCAAGTGCTTCCATCACGCCGATTGATTTCCGCCAGATCAGCCTTGCTGCTTGTGGCAGGGGTCTTGTTCGCCTGCGGCGCCTCGACTGAGGGTGCGTGGGCGCAAAATTCCGGAAACGGCTGCGACGAGGCCTCCGGTATCGCGGTCCTGCCGTCACCGCTCGCGCCGTGGAAGGGCGCGCCGTTGCGCGTGATCATCGCCGCCGAGAAGCCGCTCACCGGCGAATTGTCGCTGGTCGCGCCGGATGGAAGCGTCGCGGCGGCATCGCGCCAGCGCCAGGATGGCCCTCCGTATTTCTGGTACGCCGAGGTCAACGCACCCGCCCCCGGCACATGGCACGCGCGGCTGGCGACGTCGCAATGCGGGGCCATCACGCGCGACATCACGGTGCGCGCCGACCGGCCGCCTGCGCCGGGCGCGGTGGCCGGCAGCGTCTGGCCTGTGCGCAATGCCTGGACGCGCGCGACCGAGAACCTGTTCTCCGCCTGGATCGAAAAGCTGTTCGACGATCCTTTGGACGCGACGCCGTCATGGCCGGCGCTGCACGAGGTGCTGCGCGACCGCAAGCGTAACGTGCTGTTCGATTATCTCGGCCTCGGCGAGGACGAGATGAAGATGGTTCTCCGCCCCGACTGCGCCGACCTGCCCTACTTCCTGCGCGCCTATTTCGCGTTCAAGATGGGCCTGCCGTTCGGCTTCTCGAACTGCTCGCGCGGCGGCGCCGGCAAGGGGCCGCAGTGCTTCCAGTGGTTCAGCATTCAAAATGCTCGAGCCGAGCGTGCGTCCACGATAGGACAAGACGCGGACACCGAATCGAGCGCGCCGGCGCCGAAACGGCTCGGGCTCGCGGCCGGCTTCGGCCAGTTCCTGCATACCGTCGCCGACACCGTCCATTCCGGCACCGCGCGCACGGCGCTGAACTCCGACAACACCGACTCCTATCCCGTGGCGCTGAGCCAGCAGACGCTGCGGCCGGGAGTCGTCTACGCCGATCCTTATGGACACGTGCTGATGATCGTGCGGCGCGTGCCCGAGAAGGACGGCGCCGCCGGCATCATCCTTGCCGTCGACGGGCAGCCCGACGGCACCGTCGCACGCAAACGCTTCTGGCGCGGCAACTTCCTGTTCGCGCAGGATCCCGCACTCGGCGGCCCCGGCTTCAAGCGTTTCCGTCCCATCGTGCGCGAACCGAACGGCGCCTTGCGGCGGCTGACCAACAGCGAAATCGCCAAGAACCCGCAATACGCCGATTTCTCGCTCGAGCAGTCGAAACTGAGCGTCGAAGCGTTCTACGACCGCATGGACGACGTGATGTCGCCCGAGCCGCTCGACCCGATGGCGGCGATGAAGGACGCGATCGACTCGCTCGAAGAGCAAGTGAAGGTGCGCGTGACGTCGGTCGAGAACGGACGCAAGTTCCTGGCCAGCGGGCGCGGCGAAGCCAGCATGCCGGATGGCGCGACGATCTTCGAGACCATGGGTGCATGGGAAGACTTCTCGACGCCGTCGCGCGATCTGCGTCTCTTGATTGCCATCGATGTGGTGCGTGGCTTCCCCGATCGCGTCGCGCGGCGGCCCGAGCGCTATGCGATGCCGCAGGGCAAGAGTGTCGCCGATGTGCAGGCGGCGTTGCAGAACGACCTGACATCGGAGCTCGCGACGCGCAAATTCACCTATCCGCGCACCGATGGCTCGACCTGGACGCTCGCGCTCAAGGATGTGGCCGATCGCATGCCCGAGCTCGAGATGGCGTACAATCCGAACGACTGCGTCGAGCTGCGCTGGGGCGCGGCAGCTAATAGCGATGAGGCGGCGACATGCCGGCGGCACGCGCCGTCCGCGCAGCGCTCAAAGATGCTGAAGTACCGCGCCTGGTTCCACGAGCGGCGCCGGCCCCCGCGCGCTTAGAGCAAGGTGCGTTTGCGTCGCGCCTTGCTCCGCTCATTGCTGCGAACCCGCCGCCGCGAAGCCAAATCGGCTTCGCTTTGGCGAAACAGGGAGCGGGAATCCAGAAAGTGCAGGAAAACCGGGCCTTAAATCTGGTCCCGCTGGAGCCTGTACTCGAGCCGGCCAAAGGGCCGGACCCGTGTGCGGAGACGAGCGGAGCGATTCCGAACGGCTGCCGCCCGCGCTCACAACCATCCGGCGCGCCGGAATCGCCAGAACAGCGCCGCGCAGGTAATCAGGATGACGCCGATGACGGTGAAGTAACCATATTCCCATTGCGTTTCCGGCATGTTCTTGAAGTTCATGCCGTAGATACCGGCAATCGCGGTCGGGACCGCGATGATGGCAAGCCATGAGGCGAGTTTCTTGGAGACCGCGGTCTCCTGCGCCTGCCCGACCAGAAGGCTCGCCTCAAAGGCAAATGCAAGGACCTCTCGAAGCGAATCGATCTGCTCCTGAACCGTCCGAACGTGGTCCGTGACGTCGCGGAACAGCGGCTGCATGGTCGGCCGCACCATCGGCAGATTGTCATGCTCAAGTCTGCGGCACACTTCCACCAGGGGACCGACCGCGTTTCGCAGGCGCAACAGGTCGCGCCGCAGCAGATAAAGCCGCTCGATTTGAGCTCGCGTCATCGCGCTTGCAAGCACAAGCGCCTCCATGGCTTCGACTTCCTCCTGAATCGTTTCGAGCACTGGCGAGTAGTTATCGACGATGAAATCGAGAATGGCGTAAAGGATGTAGTCCTCGCCGCGGGCCAGCGCCCGCGGGCAGCTTTCGCAGCGTTCCCGCACCGGCGCATAGGACGTCGATGCGCCATGACGGACCGAAACAAGATATCCTTCGCCGACGAAAAGATGCGTCTCTCCGAATGCGATGTTGTCGCCAACCAGTTGGGCGGTGCGCGCCACGATAAACAACGCGTCGCCATATTGTTCGATCTTCGGACGCTGGTGGGCGTGGTCCGCGTCTTCAATGGCGAGATCGTGCAGCTGAAATTGCCGCTGCACACTGGTCAAAAGCGCCATGTCCGGTTCGTGCAGCCCGATCCACACCACATGGCCCGGCCGGCTGCGCCAACTCGAGGCTTCATCGATGGCGATATTGGTGACCCGCCGCCCATCGACATAGACGCTGGCGGCGACGACACCTTCGGAAGTGACAGGCTCGGTCGCTAAGACGGCTGACGAGGCGACGTTCATGGTTCCCGTCCCCGATAATTGCCGTTGAACCTTGCTCCGTGGCCAGGTTCCGGAAAGGCTAGCACTGGAAACTCCGCCGTCAAATGGAATGACGGAGCTACCTCGGTGATACGGAACGGTGCCTCAGCCTCCCGCGACGGCAATTTCGAGGGGGAAGTCGTCGACCACCTCGTGCCCGCCGTCGGTGACGATGAAGGTGTGCCCGAGGAAAATGCCGAACAGGCCGTCCGGCGTGATCGGATTGGGCTCCGCCATGATCACCATGCCGGGCTTGAGCACCTGCTCGAACTCTTCGGCGGACACGTGCTCGGCGACGACGTGCGGCTTGTCGGTGACGAGGTCGATGCCGTGGCATTGGGTTGGCCGCGACTGATAGCCGTTATCGCGGAAGAATTTGCTCGCGGTGCGCATGGCTTCCACATGTTTGCCCGGCGCGATTTCGGCAACGATGCGGTGATAGCCCGGCAGCGTGACGTCGTTCCAGAACGCCTTCACCATGTCGGTCGGCTCGCCGATGCAGATGGGCGAGCCGATCTGCGCCGTGTAGCCGCGATAGCCCGCGGCAAGCTCCATGTTGATGATGTCGCCCTTTTGCAGCACACGGCCGGAGGGGCGCGGATTGCCGAAGACCTGCGCCGGGTTTGCCATCGGCGTCGAGCCGATGATCAGGAAATCGATGTCGCCGCCGCCGTCGAGGATGGCCGCGCCCGCCGCCGCGCGCAGCTCGTATTCCTTCACGCCCGGCCGCGCCCGCGCCACCATCGCGTCCATGGCGTTGCGGCAGAGCACCCCGGCCTTGCGGATGCAATCAAGCTCCTCGGCGCTGTGGATCGACAGCAGCTCGTGCAGGAAGCCGACGGTGAAGACCAGCTCGGCATCCGGCAAATTCTCACGCAGCACGTTGTATTGGTTCACCGGCATGTAGTCGGCGTGGCGCGGATCGATCTCCATCAGGCCGATGCGGCCGCGCTCCAGCTTCAGCTCGCGGATGCGCTCGACCATGATGTCGGCATAGCGGCCGTTGCGGCTGTGGCGCACGTCCTGGACCGCGACCTCGACCTGCCGGCGCACGGCTTCGGCGTGTGTGCCGCCCATGGAATAGATCAGCGTCGGTTCGCCGTGCAGCGGAACGAGCACGTAGCTCGCGAGCGCGTGCCATTCCCAATGGCCGGTCAGCCACAGCATGCCGCCGCCGAAGCTCCAGTGGCTCGGGCCGCCGGGGACGATCACGACGTCGAGCTTCTGTTCGCGCATCTTGTCGCGCAGCGCAACGTAGCGGCGCTCGTATTCAGCCTTGGAGAATTGCTCCCACACCGCGTCGCGGTAGTACGGCGTGTCGCGCATGTTGGCGAAAGGCAGCGACTGGTCGAGCTTGGTACGCACGACCTCCCACGGCTGAGGGCCGATCCGCGGTGGAACGATTGGCATTGGGCGTGCTCCAAAAAAAAAGCGACGCGCGTCGAGGGCGACCTCTGCGAACGGCGCGTCAATTCAAGGGTTCAGTCGATCGGTTTGATATTGGCTTGCTTGGCGAGTTCGACGGTCGCGGCGAGATCGTCTTTGAAGAACTTTCCGAATTCCGCCACGCTGATCGGCATCGGTTCGACGCCGAGTTTGGCCAGTCTCTCGACCAGAGCCGGATCGTTCAGCGCCTTGACGGTCACGTCATGCAGCTTCTGCACGATCTCGGGCGGCGTTTTTGCCGGCGCCGACAATCCGTTCCAGAAGCGGAACACGGCGTCCGGATAGCCGGCCTCGACGATCGAAGGCACGTCCGGCAGGAGCGCCACGCGTTTCGGGGCGCTGACGGCGAGCAGCGTGAGCTTGTCGTTCTTCAGCGCCGCGGCCGCCGCGGCGAGCGGCAGGAAATAGAAGTCGATGCGGCCGGCCATGACTTCGGTCAGGCCGCCGTCGCGGAATGGAATATGGCGGACGTCGATCTTGGCGGCGAGACGGAAGCGCTCGGCCGCCATGTGCGACGACGAGCCGATGCCCGCCGAAGCGAACGTCACGGTCCCGGGCTTGGCCTTGGCGGCCGCGACGAGATCGGCGACCGTCTTGAACCCGCTCGCCTTGGACGCGACCAGCAGGTTCGGCGATGTTCCAATGAGAACCACCGGAACGAAATCGCGAACGGGATCGTATGGCAGGCTCTTGTGCAGCACGCTTTCGGTGGCCATCGAAGATGTGCTCGCCCCCAGCGTGTAGCCATCGGGATCCGCCTTGGCGACGGCGGCAAAGCCGAGCGTCCCGCCGGCGCCGGGCCTGGAATCGATGATCATGGCCTGGCCCATGATCTGGGACACCTGGTCGACCACGACGCGCGTGACGGTGTCCGAGGCGCTTCCGGCGGGAAAAGGGTTGATCACCCGTATCGGGCGGGTGGGCCATTCCTGGGCATGCGCCGTTGCACTTGCCAGGAGGATCGCGGGGATAAGGAGCGCGGTTGTGAGAGCAGAAAGCGCGAAACGGAGCGTGACGCGCAGCGTCGGGTAGAACGCGGACATAGTTCGGCCTCGGTGACGTTTCCCGGGCGGAATGAGATATTGTTAGAAAGTTTTGTGGGCCCGCCCTGCCTTGTTGCTTATCCTTGCAGACATTAACGGCCCGGACAAGATGAGCGAGCATCCAGCTCTTGCCCACCAGGCGGGCCGCTGTCACCGGGTGGCGGCGACTTTGCCTGGCGGGGCCGCGAGCATGCGAGAGGGTCGGTTGCGATTGAGCAAGTCAGCTCGATCCGCCGCCGATTGCGTTCGTCACGCCGCCGGCATTGTTCACAGTCTTCGTCAGACCGGAGTCGTATTTGTTCGACTGCACGTTCGTGTTCGTCTGGTGCGCGCCAAGGACGATGCCAATTCCCTTG
>DATARB010000093.1:0-3754 GCA_036264375.1 Pseudolabrys sp. | reverse complement strand
CCGCGCGCTTGACCTTCAGCGCGCGCGCGCCCGCCAAGAACACGGACGCTGCATGGGTGTCGATGCGCGCGACCCGTGCGCCGCCATGGGTCGCGGGCGCGCCGAGGAAGTCGAACACCGCCTGCTGCGGCATATTGGCCGGGGCCATCGCCTCATGTCCTTACCATTTCGGCTGAATGCTAACGTTGCGGCGCACGATTTGGACCTGATCCAGATCAATACCTCGACTGCGGCCCGTGCATTCCGCGAGAGCGAATATGTCTCCATTCGGGGGCAGATGCCGGCGAAATGCACTCGCAAAGGTCATTGCGGTCATGCCGGCGGTCTGAATTTACCTTTTCGCTATGCGGACAAATTGAACCGCGGGGGCCTCTTCGTCGTTGTGGTCCGGGGGACGCCGGCGAGATCATGTCCATATGCACGCGTTGACGGTCCAGCCCGGCTTTGCCGCTTCCATTGCCTTGGAAGACGCGCCGCCGCGGCGGTGCGACATTAAAGTCGCACTCGATTTCACCGTCTGACCCGGCGAGGCATGATGGCATCCCGTATCGAAGACTATGCGATGATCGGCGACCTTGGCACCGCCGCGCTGGTGTCGCGCGACGGTTCGATCGACTGGCTGTGCTGGCCGCGTTTCGACTCGGATGCCTGTTTCACGGCGCTGCTGGGGACGTCCGAGCACGGCCGTTGGCTGATCGCGCCCAAAGACGAGAAAACACGCGTCACGCGCCGTTATCGCCCGAGCACGCTCATTCTGGAGACCCGGTTCGAGACCGCGGAGGGCGTGGCAACCGTCATAGACTTCATGCCGCCGCGTGGGCTTAACTCGCATCTGATCCGCATCGTCGTCGGCGAACGCGGACAGGTGGACTTCCACAGCGAGTTGATTCTGCGGTTCGGCTATGGCGCCAACGTGCCCTGGTTGACGCGCGTGGACGACAAGACGTTGCGCGCCATCGCGGCCCCCGACATGGTGGTGCTGCGCACACCCGTGCACATGCGCGGCAAGAACTTCAAGACCGTCGGCAACTTCACTGTCTCGGCGGGTGACCGGGTGCCCTTCGTCCTCACCTATGCGTTGTCGCACGAGCAAGTGCCCGAGCCTGCGGATGCCGAGGCGCGGCTGCTCGAAACGGAAAAATACTGGACCGAATGGACCGGCCGGAACCAAATCGATTGTCCATGGGACGACGCGGTTCGCCGCTCGCTCATCACGCTCAAGGCGCTCACTTATGAGCCGACCGGCGGCGTGACGGCGGCGCCGACCACCTCGCTGCCCGAGTGCATTGGCGGCGAGCGCAATTGGGACTATCGCTTCTGCTGGCTGCGCGATGCGACGCTGACGCTGCTGTCGCTGATGAACGCCGGCTACTACGAAGAAGCGTACCGGTGGCGCGAGTGGCTCTTGCGCGCGGCGGCCGGCAGTCCGCAACAGGTGCAGATCATGTATGGCATCGCCGGCGAGCGCCGCCTCACCGAATGGCTGGTGCCCTGGCTGCCAGGCTATGCGAAATCGCAGCCCGTGCGCATCGGCAATGCCGCGCACAATCAGCGTCAGCTCGATATTTTCGGTGAAGTATCGGACGCGCTACATCAGGCGCGGCGGGGCGGCCTCGGCAATTATGAAGCGGGCTGGGATATCCAGCGGGAGTTCCTCATCCATCTGGAAGAGCTCTGGCCTGAGCGTGACGAGGGCATCTGGGAAACGCGCAACGGCCGGGAACACTTCACCTATTCGAAGGCGATGGCTTGGGTCGCCTTCGACCGCGCCATCAAGAGCGCCGAGACGTATCATCTGCCCGGCCCGATCGATCATTGGCGCACGATCCGCGACACGATCCATCACGACGTCTGTGCGCGCGGTTACGACGCCGACCTGGGCAGCTTCGTGCGCTCCTACGGCGCCAAGGAGCTCGATGCGAGCCTGCTGCTGTTGCCGGCGATCGGCTTCCTGCCGGCGGAGGATCCGCGTGTGCGCGGCACAATCGAGGCGATCGAGCGCACGCTGCTGGTCGACGGCTTGGTGCAACGCTACGACACGGGGCGATCCGAGGACGGCCTGCCGCCGGGCGAGGGGGTGTTTCTCGCCTGCAGCTTCTGGCTTGCCGATGCCTATCTGATGCTCGGCCGCGGCGCCGACGCGGCGCGGCTGTTCGAACGGCTTTTATCGCTGCGCAATGATGTTGGCCTGCTCAGCGAGGAGTACGAGCCGTCGTCGGGCCGGCTTGTCGGCAATTTTCCGCAGGCTTTTTCGCATTTGGCGCTGGTGAACACGGCCAGCAATCTTTCGCATGATCGCAAACCGTCAGAACAGCGGTCCGAGCGTAGCGTCGAGGACAATCCTGCCGTGCCGCTGGCGGCGAAAGCGAGCTATTGACCCGCCCGCAGTCCCCCGGGAGAGTGCGCCCACCGCCGCACCGGCGCTCATTCTCAAGGAGGAACGCGTGCTTCTCGATGTCCGCACCTACAAGACCCTGCCTGGACGTGTTCCGGCGCAGCTCGAGATCTACAAAAAATACGGCTACCCAGTGCAGCTCCGCTACATGGGCGAGCCGCTCTGCTATGCGGTGGCGGAAAGCGGCGAACTCAATACCTTCACACATATCTGGGTCTATGCCAGCGCCGCCGACCGCGAAGAAAAGCGCGCGCGCATGATGAAGGACCCGGATTGGGCGGTTTATCTCGCCGAGAACGTGAAGGGCGGTCATCTGATTTCGCAGGAAACCTGCCTGATGACCCCAGTCGGCTTCGCGCCGCCGATCCCGATGCCGAAGATTCATACGTGAGCGCTTCACGACGTCATGGCCGGGCTTGTCCCGGCCATCCACGTCTCGCTTATTCTGCGCAAGGGACGTGGATGCCCGGCACAAGGCCGGGCATGACGCGGCTAATTACAGCGCTCCGGAATTGAGAGGGTTCTATGCGATCGAATGACGGCACGCGCTCTGGCGGGGAAATTCTCATCGACCAGCTCGCGATCCATGGCGTGCAACACGTGTTCTGTGTGCCGGGCGAGAGCTACCTTGCCGCGCTCGACGCCTTCCACGACAGCAAGATCGAGCTCACCGTCTGCCGGCACGAGAGCGCGGCGGCCATGGCCGCCGAGGCAATCGGCAAGGTGACGGGCAGGCCCGGCATCTGCTTCGTCACGCGCGGACCAGGCGCCACCAATGGCTCGGCCGGCATCCACATCGCCAAGCAGGATTCCACGCCGATGATCATGTTCGTCGGTCAGATCGGGCGCGAGATGCGTGACCGCGAGGCGTTCCAGGAGATCGATTACCGCGCGATGTTCGGCACCGTCGCAAAATGGGCGACCGAGATCGACGACGCCGCGCGCATTCCGGAGATCGTCTCGCGTGCCTTCCACACCGCGTGCAACGGCCGGCCCGGCCCGGTGGTGATCGCGCTGCCGGAGGACATGCTCACCGACCGCGTCGCGGTCCCCGATGCGAAGGCTTTCGAGCCGGTCGAGATCTGGCCCGGCCTCACCGACATGAGCCGCTTGCAGAAGATGCTGTGGGCGGCGAAGCGGCCGATTGTACTCGCCGGGGGCAGCCGCTGGTCGGAAACCGCGTGCGGCGCGCTGATGCGCTTCGCCGAGCGATTCGCCTTGCCGGTGGCGACGACGTTCCGGCGCGGGCATTTGGTCGACGCGTTGCACCCTTGTTACGCTGGCGACTTCGGCATCGGCCCGAATCCGAAGCTCCTGGCGCGGGTGAAGGGCGCGGATCTTGTGCTGCTCATTGGCGGC
>DATARB010000056.1:0-11991 GCA_036264375.1 Pseudolabrys sp. | reverse complement strand
GGCGGCTGCTTCACGTTGCAGCCCGATCATCCCAATACTTTCGGCCCCAACAAGCGGCCGATGCACACCATCATCCCCGCGCTTGCCATGCGCGACGGGCGCTGCGACATGAGCTTCGGCGTCATGGGCGCGCACTATCAGCCGATGGGCCACGTGCAGATCATGCTCAACATGCTCGACTACGGAATGGACGTGCAGCAGGCGATCGATAGCCCGCGCTTCTTCTTCGAAGGCGAGAACACGGTGGTCGAGACCGGCACGCCGCAGGCGACGATCGAGGGCCTCAAGGCGCGCGGTCACACGATCGCCGTCACTGACCAGCCCTGGGGCGGCGCGCAGACCATCAAGATCGATTGGGATCGCGGCGTGCTGATCGCCGGCTCCGAGCCGCGCAAGGACGGTTGCGCGCTGGGGTACTGAGCCAAGGCCGTCATCCTGAGGTGCGGGCGCGAGCCTCGAAGAATGCGGCCACTGACACCGTGCGCGTGCCGTCGCGACAGCCAAAATCCACCGTCGCGCGAGGAATATGTCGGCCGCGCCTCAATGCTGCCTTCCTTTCCGACGTTATTGTGTAACGTCAAATCACTTCAGTCCTGCCACTATTCGGGGAGCCGCCGACACTCAGAGCGCTTCTGGCTGCGGCGGAGCGAAGTTTGGGGAATATCTGGCTCGAACCGAGCCGCGACCTGTCGCGGCGTGTGAATGCTGTTGATCGCTTCAGGGCAGAGCGACATGCGCGCGCCCTGTTGTCCGTTCCGGCGATACGGACAATCGCCGCGTCATGATCTTATGGCGGGGGAAGGCGGCAGGGGCGCACAGCGGGCCGGTACCGAACGCGATTCATGCGTTTGGCGACGCCGCACCTCTCTGTCTTGAATCCCATCCGCGCTTCGCGCGCCGTGCCGTCAATATCAAATGGCTTGCGGCGCTGCTCTTGATGGCAGTCGTCGCGATCCTGATGCTCGGCGCGGTGTGGACATCGCTCGGCTGGGGACTGTCGGTCGCGACGGCGCCGGTACTGTTCCGCCGCGCCACGGCCGACAGTGATATGCAACGGGCCGACCGGCTGGCGCCGGTGGCGCGCCCGCAAGAGCGCGACGTGATGCTTCGCCACATCGAAGCGCTTGCTGACGACGCGCAGAGCCTGACGCCATTCACCTATGTGATGGTGCGGTTGGCGCAGGTCGCCGATCATCCGCCTGCGCCCAAGACGCCGGTAGAGGAGAGAAGCGCGAGCGCGCCGGGTCTCGGTGCGCCGGCGAAGCACGATCGCGCGCGGACGACGGTCGCGGCAGCGTTCGCCGCGGACGGGACGCTCCCGCCTGAGATCCGCTTCGGCGCCTCGCGGCCGGCGTTGCCCGCGCATGCCACCGCCTATGCCGACGACGAAGCATCACCGGCGCCCACGCTGCCCGGTGTGCCGATCAATCTCTCGGTGATCGCGAAGTCCGCCAGCGCCGCCGCCGCTTCCGAGCGGCACGTCATCATCGCGCGTGCCGGCGATACCTTGGAGAGCATTCTCACCGCGCTCGGCCTTACGGCGGAGGATGCCGGCGCCATCGCCGCACTGCTGACGCCACGCTCCTGGTTCGGCCGCAACACGTTTAGCGGCGGCGAGATCATCACCGTGCTGCAGGATGGCGCGCCAGGGCACGCGCGGCCGTTGGAGGTCCGCCTCGTGGACGCCGGCAAGTCGGAGCGCGTTGCCGCGCTCGCCGATAACGGTGCTTACGTGATGGCAGCGCCGCGGTCACACACGGCAGCCGCAGCGGAGGCCACGCAGGACGATATGGCGCTGCGCCTGTCGCCCGATGCCAATCAGTCCGCCATGAAGCTCGACGAGAGCCTCAACCGGCTGGCCCAGGACAACCGCATCGCGCCCTCGCTGATCGGCGACGTCATGCGGCTCTGCGCCCAGGACATCGATCTCGATGCCGCGATCTCGGCCGAGGACACCGCCGAACTCCTGTACAGCCACAACCCTGAAGGCAACGCCGAATTGGCTTTCGTCGCGCTCACGCTCGATGGCCAGACCCACCGCTACTATCGCTTCACGGCGCCGGATGACGGTAGCACCGACTACTACGATCCCGACGGTTATTCCGTCACCGCATCGCTGATGAAGCAGCCGGTCGCCGGTGGCCGTCTCGGCGACGGTTTCGGCTGGCGAATTCATCCGATCCTGCGGGATCGCCGCTTCCACGAAGGCGTGGATTACGCCGCTCCCTTCGGCTCGCCGATCGCGGCGGCCGGCGCCGGCGTGGTGGAGAAGATCGATCAGGAGTGGGGCTACGGCAAATTCGTCCGCATCCGCCACGACTTCGGCTACGAGACGACTTACGCCCACCTCTCGGGCGTGCCACGCGGCCTCAAGGTCGGCGAGCGCATCCATCCCGGACAGACCATCGGCTTTATCGGCTCAACCGGGCTCTCGACTGGCCCGCATCTTTATTACGAATTGCGGGTCAACGGCCATTACGCCGATCCGCTGCGCGCGCATCTGCGCGCCGGACGCGTGCTCGATGGCAGCGTGCTCGCCGCGTTCCAACGGGCGCGCGCCCGCACCGACCTGCTGCTGCAGGTCAGCGCGCAAAGCGCTGCGGCCGATTGACCGTATTGCGCTGCCAAAGGCCGTCATCCTGAGGTGCGAGCGAAGCGAGCCTCGAAGGATGACGGGCACTGAGTCAGCGGCCGTCACCCTTCGAGGCGCGCCTTTGGCGCGCACCTTAAGGATGACGGATCAAGGCTGCGGATCGTGGATCGAAAATCTCAGCCCACCAACCCCGCCACCGCCCGATACGCCGCGATCGCCTCTTGCGGCTCGGCGCGGCGGCGGTTGCGGGTCTGGGCGTGCTGGTCCTTGGTGGCGATGAGTTGGGCGAGGAACGGGGCCTGGCGGTAGACATCCGGCAGCGCGCGCCGCGCCTCGGGCGCGGTGACGGTCAGCGCCCGGCTCTCCGTACGCGGCGCAACGGTCTCCGGCGCTTCGCCGCGCAGCGTGTGCCCGGTTTCGCCGAAGGAGCCTTCTGTTACGCCGCCGACGCGCATCCTGCTTCGCCTGTGCCAATTCGGGACATTCGACTCTCGTCTCCCCTTAAAATGGCAAGGGCCGTGCCTCCCGCTAAAAACGCCGTTTGCCTGGCGCTATCCCCTGCTTTTTCTAATTGTTTAAGGATTGCTTCTACTTTTGGTGCCGAATCGAGTTCATTGCGCCAACGCCCGGCGCGACGCGGCGTTCCAAAAAGGTGCGAAGGTGACCCGAATCGACCGGCCAGCCGGTGTCCCTGACACCGCGGAGATTCTGCGGTCGATCGGCGACGTCGCTTATGAATGGCGTCTCGACACCGATGCGCTGAGCTGGGCCGCCAATGCAGGCCCTGTGCTGGGCGTCGATCCAGTCGAGATCGCCAGCGGACGCGCCTATGCGAGCCGCGTCGACGCCGAGGGCGGCCCCTGCCGGCTTGATGCCGTTCTGAATTCGCAGCTCAGCGATCAGGGCGCCGGCGTCGCCTATCAACTCCAATATGCGCTCAAGCGCGGCGACAGGAATATCTGGCTGGAAGACACCGGCCGCTGGTTCGCCGGTCCCGACGGCAAGCCGCAGCGCGCGCATGGCATCGTGCGCGCCATCGACGAGCGCCACGCGAACGAGCGCCGCCTCACGCAACTCGCCAAATTCGATCCGCTCACCGGCGAGCTCAACCGCGCCTATCTCACCGACGTGCTCACCGCCACGCTCGACGAAGCGGTGCGCTTCCGCGGCTCCTGCGGTTTCCTGCTCATTTCGATCGATCACCTCGGCCGGCTGAACGAGGCCTATGGCTTCGACATCACCGAGGACGTCATCGCCCAGGTCGCCAAGCGCATCCGCGCGCGTCTGCGCGGCAAGGATCATCTCGGCCGCTTCTCCGGCAACAAATTCGGCGTGATCCTTAGCCAATGCACGCCCGATGAGCTGTCGGTCGCCGCCGAGCGCCTTCTCGCCGGCGTGCGCGACGAGACCATCGCCACACCCGCCGGTCCGGTGGCCGTCACGATCACCATCGGCGGCGTGAACGCGCCGCGCCACGCGCGCACGGTGTCGGAAGTCTTCACCCGCGCCATGGACGCGCTGCATGCTGCCCGCAGCAAGCGGCACGGCTCTTTCATGGCCTATCGCCCCAACGTCGAGCGCGACGCGCACCGCCGCGAAAGCCTGCGCGCCACCGACGAGATCGTCGCCGCGCTCAATGAGCGTCGCATCGCGCTCGCTTATGAGCCGGTGGTCGAGGCGGCGAGCCGCAAGCCCGCCTTCTACGAATGCCTCATGCGCGTCTATCGCGCCGACGGCGTCATCGCCCACGCCAGCGAGATCATCCCAGTGGCCGAACGCGTCGGCCTTGTGCGCATGCTCGATTTTCGAGTGCTCGAGCTCGTCGTGAACGAGCTCGCAGACGCGCCCGCGCTCAACGCCAGCGTGAATGTCTCGCCCGCGTCTGCCGTCGATCCCGACTGGTGGGGCGGCCTGGCTGCGCTGTTGCGCGCCAATGCGACGGTGGGTGAGAGGCTCATCATCGAGATCACCGAAACCGCCGCGATCCAGGACGTCGATGACGCGCGTGGCTTCGTCACCCGCGTGAAGGATCTCGGCTGCCGCATCGCCATCGACGATTTCGGTGCCGGCCACACGTCGTTCCGCAACTTGCGCAAGCTCGGCGTCGATATGGTGAAGATCGACGGCGCATTCGTGGAGAACATCGTCAAGTCGAACGACGATCGCGCCTTCGTGCATACGCTGATCGACTTGGCGCGCCGGCTCGGTCTCAAGACAGTCGCCGAATGGGTGCAGGACGACGAAGCTGCGGCAATTCTCGCCGGCTTCGGTTGCGACTATCTGCAAGGTGCGCTGATGGGGCTTGCGAGCAGCAACCGCCCTTGGGCCGACGGCAGCAAGCACTGCGCCGCGGGCTAACGGGTATGAGGGCGTGAATTCATCGCCATGCCCGCGAAGATATTCGCGCGGATCGCTTGCGAGATCCCCTCTGCATCCATCGCGACGCATCATTGCATCGCAGTGAACCATGCGACGGATCGTTGCTTTAAAAAAAGAAGAAGTGCGATCGCGTAAGATCGAAAAAAAAGTGCGAGACGCATTTCAATTTCGATGTGTTGTGCATAGGCTGTGCGCGAGCCGCCCTGTGAACGGAGCGCGCCGAGGCTGCCGCATATAAGTAATGGGCGGCGAAACGTGCCGTCGGCGGGCATGCACTTACGAACCGACATTCTTTTAACGCCGGTGTGAACTGCGTTGGCAATTCGCAAGCCTGAGCATCGCTTGGGCGGGCGTCGTGCTGTTCTAAAGATCCATCATGGGGTCCATCAAGGGGAGGTGCGTCGGCGGGGAGAAGCATTGAGGAGAGAGCAATGATCCTAGCGAATGCTCGAAAGCTTCTGGCCGGAGTGGCCATTGCGAGCGCCGTCGTTGCGCTCGGCTTCGCCTACGCACAGCAAGGGCCGCGCGGCAAGTCGAGCTACATGCAGGTCGAGATCGACGAACCGTTCTCGGCGATCTTCGCCAGGCTGTCCGCACAGAAGCCCGACGTCACGCGCGAGCACATGGCGATTCTCAACGAGCGCTATGACCTGAGCAATCGGCCGGCGGCCGGGGTCACGATGGACCGCACCAAGCCGGTGCAGGAAGGCGTCCGCGTCAAGCTCCCCGCGGGAAAGACGTGGGAGGCTCTTGCGAATATGAGCCCGGAGCAGATTCGCGATCAAACCCTGTTTCCCAAGGGCTTCTATCCGCTGCCGCATCCCAAGCATCAGGAAGGCGGCTTCGTGTTTCCGCACTTCGTCATTGACGAAATCAAGCGGCAGGAGAATCGCGATCTGACACGGTTCGACGTCGAATACGACATCCCGGATCACTTCCTGCCGGAATTTCCGCCGGCCATGTACCTCAATCAGCGCACCGACCTCGGCGACGTGTCGCAAGGCAAGCTCGTCACCATCGAGAACTACTACGAGCTGTTCAACGGCATACTTCCCCCGAAGCAGATCGAGGGCTTGCGCCTTCTGGTGACGGCCTTCCCGCAGCAGCAATTCAATCAGACCGAGGACCGCCGCACGGAGATGCCGAGCCGCGGCTCGGCCTGCTTCGATTGTCACTCGAACGGCCACACCAACAAGGCCACGCATCTTGCGCCCGATGCCCGTCCGCAGGAAACCCGGCATCGCATCGTCACCCCGACGTTGCGCGGTGTGCAAATCCAGCGCCTGTTCGGCTCGCAGCGCGCGCTCAAGACGATCGAGGATTTCACGCAGTTCGAACAGGCGGGGGCGTATTTCGATGGCGACCACGTGATCGCCGCCAAGAAGGGCCTCAATCCCCTCGATCGCATCAACCAAGTCGACCTGATGGCGGAATTCCAGGAGGAGCTGGGCTTTGCGCCGTCACCCAAACTGGACGTGTTCGGCAAGCTCGATCCGAGCAAGGCCACTCCCGCCGAACTGCGGGGGCAGGAGGTCTTCTTCGGCAAAGGCCAGTGCAGCGCCTGCCACACGGCGCCCTACTACACCGACAACCTGATGCACGATCTCCAGACCGAGCGCTTCTTCAAGCCGGTGATGATCAACAACATGTTCGCCGCCGGCGACGGAGCCGTCAAAACCTTCCCGCTGCGCGGCATCAAGGATACGCCGCCTTACCTGCACGACGGCCGGCTGCTGACGCTCGACGATACGGTGGAGTTCTTCAATCTGGTGCTCGGCACGAAGCTGAACGAGGAGGAGAAACGCAATCTGGTCGCGTTCCTGCGCGCCCTCTGACCCTCTCGCCGAGCCTTTGCCTTTCTATCCCTCCCCTGAAAGGGGAGGGTGGCGAGCGCAGCGAGCCGGGTGGGGTCACCTTACAGTCAGCTCAAAACGCCGCCACCCGCCGCCTTCGGCGGCACCCTCCCCCGCAAGCGGGGGAGGGATAAGGAGCAAGCATAGAGTGACGACGGAGAATTATTCCTTGCCGCCGAGCTTATCGATCCGCTTTTGCATCTCATCGAGCTGGCGCTTGAGCTCGTCCATCTCGGTCGGGCTGCCGCCGCCGGTGCTGCCCTGCGGTTTCTCTTCGGCGGGTGCCGCGCGCTGACCGCGCGCGAAGGGCGCGAACATGGCGAAGGTCTTCTCGAACATTTCCATGTTCCGCCGCACCTGATCTTCGAGCGGGCCGAAGCCGACGCCGCCGAAGGCTTGCGCCATCTGCTCGCGGAATTTGCCCTGCTCTTTGGTCAGCGACGTCATCGATTGTTCGAGAAAACGCGGCACCAGCATCTGCATGCTGTCGCCATAGAAGCGGATCAACTGCCGCAGGAAAGCGATCGGCAGCAGACTCTGCCCTTCCTTGTTCTCCTGTTCGAAGATGATCTGCGCCAGCACCGAGCGCGTAATGTCATCGCCGGACTTGGCGTCATAAACGATGAAGTCCTCGCCGGCCTTCACCATCGAGGCGAGGTCCTCGAGCGTCACGTAAGTGCTGGTACCGGTATTATAGAGCCGCCGGTTTGCGTATTTCTTGATTGTGACCGGCTCTTTTTCCTCTGCCATGGTGTTCACGCGTTTCCCTAGCCCCTGGTTCTCAAGCATAAACACTTTCCCCTTGAGCGGGCTACCGTTTTATGGCGGCGCGGCAGGGGTGCTTCGGCATTGCCGCATCCCTTGCAGAAGGGTCGAGAACACGCCAATTCTCAAGCACATGTGCGAGGTACCCATTGTTGACAGGGGCTCTCCGGCGTGCCGAGGATGTGGCAGTGCCGTAGAGGCCGGCCTTGCCCCGCAAACCGCCCACCACAGGAGTTTCGGATGAAAGAGGACATCGTCATCGTCAGCGCCGCGCGCACGCCTGTCGGCGCCTTCAACGGGGCATTTGCCAACCTTCCCGCGCATGAATTGGGAAAAGCCGCCATCAAGGCCGCGCTGGAGCGTGCCGGGGTGGAAGGCGGGCAGGTCAGCGAGGTGATCATGGGCCAGATCCTGACGGCCGGTCAGGGTCAGAACCCCGCCCGTCAGGCCTCGATCGCCGCCGGAATTCCGGTGGAAAGCCCCGCCTGGGGCGTGAACCAGCTTTGCGGCTCGGGCTTGCGCGCCGTCGCGCTCGGGTATCAGGCCATTCTCAATGGCGACAGTGACATTGTCGTCGCCGGCGGCCAGGAATCCATGAGCATGGCGCCGCACTGCCAACATTTACGCCAAGGCGTAAAAATGGGCGCGTTCGAGATGATCGACACGATGATCAAGGACGGCCTTTGGGACGCTTTCAACGGTTATCACATGGGCAACACGGCCGAGAACGTCGCCAAGCAGTGGCAGATCACGCGCCAGCAGCAGGACGAATTCGCTGTCGCGTCGCAAAATAAGGCCGAGGCGGCGATGAAGGCCGGCAGGTTCAAGGACGAGATCGTCCCGGTTACCATCAAGTCGCGCAAGGGCGACATCGTGGTCGATACCGACGAGTATCCGAAGGCGGGCGTGACGCTGGAAGGAATTTCCAAGCTGCGCCCGGCCTTCGACAAGGAAGGCACCGTGACCGCCGCCAGCGCCTCCGGCATCAACGATGGCGCCGCCGCCGTTGTGCTGATGAAGGCCTCCGAGGCGGCCAAACTCGGCAAGACCCCGCTCGCCCGCATCGTGTCCTGGGGACAGGCCGGTGTCGATCCGGCGATCATGGGCACCGGCCCGATCCCGGCTTCGCGCTCCGCGCTCAAGAAGGCCGGCTGGAAGCACGACGACCTCGATCTGATCGAGGCCAACGAGGCCTTCGCCGCGCAAGCCTGCGCGGTGAACAAGGATCTCGGATGGGATACCTCCAAAGTGAACGTCAACGGCGGCGCCATCGCCATCGGTCATCCGATCGGCGCCTCCGGCGCGCGCGTGCTGACGACGCTCCTGTTCGAGATGCAGCGCCGCAATGCGAAGAAGGGCCTCGCCACGCTCTGCATTGGGGGTGGTATGGGAATTGCTATGTGCGTCGAGCGCTGAAAGCGCGAGACGCGCCAGGAAAAAAGCGTCGAGCGCTGCTAAGCCGCGCGACACGCACCAGGAAAAAGCGTCGAGCGCTGACAGCGCGAGACGCGGCCAGGGGAATACGCCGCGTGCAGTCAGTGTGCGGCGCATCAATCTTGAAGACTTGATGATCCCAAGTTGATCTGCGTCATGCCCGGCCTTGTGCCGGGCATTTACGTCTTTAAGCTGTTGCAAAGACCGGGTTGATGTCCGCCGAAAAGGATGGGCACACGGAAGGCAGGGAGGATAAAATTATGGCTCGCGTTGCATTGGTGACGGGGGGGACGCGCGGGATCGGCGCGGCCATCGCCAAGGCGCTGAAAGCGGCAGGCTACACGGTCGCCGCCAATTATGGCGGCAACGACGAGGCGGCGCAGAAGTTCAAGGCCGAGACCGCCATCCCGGTGTTCAAGTGGGACGTCTCGTCGTTCGAGGCCTGCGCTGAGGGCGTCAAACAGGTCGAGGCCGCCGTCGGCCCGGTCGAGGTGCTGGTCAACAATGCCGGCATCACCCGTGACGCCACGCTGCACCGCATGAAGCCGGAGCAGTGGAGCGCGGTTATCAACACCAATCTCGGCTCGCTCTTCAACATGTGCCGCAACGTGATCGAGGGCATGCGCACGCGCAAGTTCGGGCGCATTGTCAACATCTCGTCCATCAACGGCCAGAAGGGCCAGATGGGCCAGTGCAACTATTCGGCCGCCAAGGCGGGCGAACTCGGCTTCACCAAGGCCCTGGCGCAGGAGAGCGCGCGCGCCGGCATCACCGTCAACGCCATCTGCCCGGGCTACATCAACACCGAGATGGTGCAGGCGGTGCCGAAGGACGTGCTGGAGAAGAGCATCCTGCCGCTCATCCCGATCGGCCGGCTCGGCGAGCCGGAGGAGATCGCGCGCTGCGTGGTGTTTCTCGCATCCGATGATGCCGGCCTCATCACGGGCTCGACGATCAGCGCCAATGGCGGGCAGTATTTCACTTAGGGCCTTGCGTCACCACGCGATCTTCGCGCCGCCGGTAGCGGAGGCCATCTGGCTCTCGCCTGAGAACTCGCCGCTGACATTGGCGAACAGGGCCACGCTTTGATTGAGCGCGAGCGTTGCGCCGGTGTCGAGGCGGACGCTGTCGCGCGCGGCGCGGGCGCCGTCGACCGTGAACAGCGTCGAGGGGATGCTGACGAAGGATGCTTCGATCTGCCGGTCCGGATTGAATTCGTGCACCCAGGACACGCGCGCGATCGGCGATAGCACTTGTCCGCCGGCGAGGACGTAGCGCGTATCGATCTGCGCGCCGAGGAAGGTCGGCAGCGACGTGGTCGTGTGCGCGGAATAGCTCAGGCCCAGCATGCCGCTGCCGCCGCCGGTCGCGGTCGACGACTCGGTATAAGCGCGCTGCCAGAGCGCCGCCGGTTCGATTGCGGCGAACGGCGTCAGCGTGAATTGATCGAGGTACTGACGCCAGCCGAGCTCGAAGCGGCCGCCGATCTGGTCGCTGGCGAACGAGCCGTTGGCATTTTCGGTCGCGCCGATGCCGCTGATGGTGCGCTCGGTCTTGTTGCTGAAATGCGCGTAGTTCAGCGTCGCGGCGGCATAGGCCGCGCCGAACGCCTTGAAAGCGTAGGCGCCGACATGGCCGCCGTCGATGTCGCCGCTGGTCGAAAGGCTCGACACCGAGAAATGCGAGGTGTTGCCGCCGGCCGCCATGCCGAGCAGAAGGTCGCCGATCTGATGCTCGACACCGGCCGCGCCGCCGGCCGTGCGGGTGGACTGGTCGGCGGTTCCGAGCGACGCGTCGCCGTCGGTCGAGCGCGTGCCGCCGAAGCCGACGGCCCAGGCCCGCCAGCGTGCCGGCTCGGCGACGCGCGGCTGCATGGCGGCGAAGGCGTCCTGTCCCGCTTTGGACTTTGCGCCCGGCGCGGCGGCGTAGCCGAGCGGGGCGCCTGTGGTGACGCTGTTGCCGCCCGGCGCGCCGGAGAGCCAGGCGAGGCCTTGCTGCATCATGGCGTTGTTGAACAGGCTGGCGGCGGAGAACGACGCATCCTGCGCGGCGGCCGTGCCGGCGCCGGAGAGCTGGTCGAGGACGCCGACCGAACTGGCGGTGAACAGGTTGCCGTAGAACGTTGCGGCGTTGCCGGTGAGGCCGGTCGAATAGCCGCGCTCGAGCGCGCCGCCGACCGCTTGTTCGTTCGGCGTGAGGCCGGGGACGGCGTTGAACGCGACGCGATTGAGCTGAATATACAATTGCGAGTAGGTGATCGGATCGCCGCTGTCGTAAAGCGGCGTGACCGTGAAGAACGGCGACGACGATGTATAGGTGTCGAACGAATGGGTGATCGGGAAGTAGTTTGCCGCGACGGCTGCGGTCGTTGATATCAGCGTATTAGAATAAAGCTGCGGCTGGATAACGATGCGCAGGGTGCCGCCCGGATTGACGGCATCCGCAGCCAAGCCGTCGACGGCGCCACCGTTGTCCATGCGCAGCGCCAGCGTGCCGCTGGCGCTCTGCGAGAAGATGTTCGGATTCGTATTCGCGTTACCGTTTCCGTTCGCGATGTTGAAGTTCTGTGCCGCGATCGGCGTCGACGGATCGGTGATCGTTATGAGGCCGGAGTTGTTGACGGTATTGTCCTGACCGAAAACAGTTATTTTGCCGTCGAGCGTGCCGCCAGACATGTTGTTGAAGGTGACGTTGGCCGGGCCGCAAGTGCAGGCTTCGATGCTGTTGCCGCCACTCGTGGCGCGGATCGTGCCGTAATTGTTCAGCACGCTGCCGTTGCCGGCGATATCCACGCCGACGCCGCCGCTCCCTACGCTGATTACACCGCTGTTAACAACGAATTGGTTGGCGCCAACGGAAATGCCGGTCGCGTCGTCGGCCATACTGCTGATGCTTCCGCTGTTGATGACATTGGGCAGCACGGGCATCGACGTATTGTCTAGGAGACGAATGCCGACGCCATACTGG
>DATARB010000026.1:0-40688 GCA_036264375.1 Pseudolabrys sp. | reverse complement strand
CCCCTGCAGGGGGAGGGCCGCTCGCCGCCGGCGAGCGGGGTGGGGAAGTGAAACGCGGCGCGGCGCACGGGCCCACCTGGTTCGCTGCGCGAACCGGCCTCCCCCTGCAGGGGAGGCTTGGAGAAGATTAGGCAATGCAGCTCTCGAATCCTTCGGCGATCATCTTGCCCGGCAGGTTGCGGCCAATGAACACGATGCGGCTGTCGCGCTTCTCGCCGTCCTTCCATGGCTGCTGATGATCGCCGTCGAGGATCATGTGGACGCCTTGAAACACGAAGCGCTCGTTGTCGTCCTTGAACGACAGGATGCCCTTGCAGCGTAAAATGTTCGGGCCTTCCTTCTGCACCAGCTCCTGCACCCAGGGGAAGAACTTGTCCGGGTTCAGCGGCTTGTCACTCCGGAGCGACAGGCTTTGCATGTCCTCGTCGTGGTAGTGCTTGAGACCGCCGCCATGATGGTGATGATCGTGCCCATCATGATCCCCATGATGGTGATGATGATCGTGGTCGTGGTCATGATCGTCAGCCTCCAGGAATTGCGGCTCGATGTCGAGGATGCGGTCGAGATCGAAGGCGTTGCGGCCGAGCACCTGGTCGATTGCGATCTTCGAGCGCTCGGTGCGGTGCAGCGTGGCGTAAGGATTGATGCCCCGGATGCGCGCCTCGACCTCGCGCAATTCCTCCGGCGACACCAGATCCGTCTTGTTGATCAGGATAACGTCGGCGAAGGCGATCTGGTTCTTGGCTTCGGGCGCGTCCTTGAGGCGGTCCTTGAGCCATTTGGCGTCGGCGACGGTGACAACGGCATCAAGACGCGTCTTGGCGCCGACGTTCTCGTCCATGAAGAAGGTCTGCGCCACCGGCGCCGGATCGGCTAGGCCCGTGGTCTCGACGATGATGGCGTCGAACTTGCCCTTCCGGCGCATCAGTCCGTCGATGATGCGCACGAGGTCGCCGCGCACGGTGCAGCAGATGCAGCCGTTGTTCATCTCGAACACTTCCTCGTCGGCGTTCACCACGAGGTCGTTGTCGATGCCGATCTCGCCGAACTCGTTGACGATGACGGCGTATTTCTTGCCGTGCGGCTCCGACAGGATGCGGTTGAGCAGCGTCGTCTTGCCGGCGCCGAGATAGCCGGTGAGCACGGTGACGGGAATTTTCTCAGGCGATTGGGCGGTCGTCATGAAATTGGGGCTCCATTCGGGAGCGAGATATAGGGATTTTGGGGCGGAGGTGCAAAAGGGTGGACCGCACCCCGTTTCGCACCGGCCGTGCTAGGCTAAGTCCATGATGGACCCAGAAGAAAAACCCCTCCGCGCCATCGGCGCCTATTGGCTCGAGGAGGCCGACTATCCGGCGGCGCAAAGGCTCTTCGACGACGGCAACATGCTGCCCCGCACCTGGGCGGAGTGGCGCAAGATCGCCGAGGAGATGGAGAAAGGCCTCAAGGCCTACGGCCATCCGGTGATGCGGGTGCGCGTCGATCCGGTCGCCTTCGCCGCTTGGTGCGCTGCGCACGGCACGACCCCGGGCCGGCAAGGACGCAAGATGTTTGTCGCCGAGGCGGTCAAAGAGCGATACGGCGACCAGAACTGAGCGTCATCCCGCAACAAAAATGCCCGGCGCGGGCGCCGGGCATTGTGCATCCCCCAAAGGGTGCCACGCACCGATCAGGAATGGTGGTGGTGGCGGTAGTGGTGGTGCCGGTAGTGGCGATAGTGGTGGTGATAGACCACCGGCGGTTCCGGCTCCGGCTGGTATTGCGCATAGCGCTGGTTCACGCCGAGCACGCCTTCCACGCCGCCGACCACGCCACCGACCGCGCCGCCGACAACCGCGCCGAGCGGACCGGCAATGCGGTTGCCTTCATTAAAGCCGTGAGCCGCCCCACCGGGAACGCCGCCCGGGGATTCTTGCGCCTGAGCGGCAAGGGGAAGAGCGAGGGTCGCGAGGCAGGCAGCGACGAGCAGTTTCACTTTCATGTCGTGTCCTTAATTCCGTCGGTTTATGACGCCCCTCGCCCTATGACGGCCCAACAAGGCTACCAAGTGGCACAATGTGTTCGCGCAATGGGCAAATTATGGCGATACGAAGTCGATGGAACTCTGCCCCGCCGCGCAACCTGTAGGCGCCCTTGTTTTCCTGCTATGTTATAATATAACAAGCATCGACCGGGGTTCCGGCGTCCGGAGGGCCCGTTTGCCAGGGATCACGAGGGTTTTTCACATGCGACTTGCCGCGGCGATCGCCATCGCTCTGGTGCTTGGCCTCGGACAGGCGCTGCCCAGCCAGGCTGCGGACGGCAAGATCGTCGTGGTCGCGGCGGAGAATGCCTACGGCGATATTGCACGGCAGGTCGGCGGCGACCGGGTCGACGTCACCAGCATCCTCACCAATCCCAGCCAGGACCCGCACCTGTTCGAGACCGCCCCCGGCACTGTGCGCAAGCTCGCGGCGGCGCAGATCGTCGTGCTCAACGGCGCCGACTACGACCCCTGGATGGACAAGCTCCTGAAGGCCGGCCCGCGTGCCGGCCGCACGGCGATCAGCGCAGCGGGGCTCATGGGCCGCAAGCCGGGCGACAATCCGCATCTCTGGTACGACCCGGCGACCATGCCGAAGGTCGCCACCGCGCTGGCGGACGCTTTCGGCAAGGCTGACCCAGCGCACGCCGCCGACTACGCCGCGCGGCTGAAGACGACGCTGGCCGCCCTCGACCGCATCGACGCGCGCGTGGCGCAGATGAAGGCGAAATTCGCCGGGCAGACCGTGACCGCCACCGAGCCGGTGTTCGGGCTGATGACCGGCGCCATCGGCCTTAAGATGCGCAATGAGAGTTTCCAGCTCTCGATGATGAACGACACCGAGCCGAGCGCGCGCGACGTGGCGGGGATGGAGGACGATCTGCACGGCCGCAAGGTCAAGGCGCTGATCTACAACAGCCAGGTCACCGAGAAACTCACCGAGCGCCTGCGCGACATCGCCGCGAAGGCCAAGCTGCCGGTCGTCGGCGTGACCGAGACCATGCCGGCGGGCACAAATTTCCAGGACTGGGTGCTCGGCGAGCTCGACGCGCTCGACAAGGCGCTGAGCGGGCCGAATTCATGAGTGTCGTCGTGACGCGGTGCGCGCTTTCTTCCCCCTCCCCCCGCGAAGCGGCGGGGAGGGTCGGTTTACATCGCGTCAGCGATGTAAACCGGGGTGGGGGGCGCTTTGTTGCACCGAGCATCCTCTTCCCCCCACCCCTAGCCCCTCCCCGCCGCTCGCAAGAGCTCGCGGGGGGAGGGGAATCCCCATGAGCGTCGTCGAACTCGACCACGCCAGCATCCGCATCGGCGGACGCACGGTGCTGCAGGATGCGACCTTCGCCATCGAGCCCGGCGAATTCATCGGCGTGCTCGGACCGAACGGCGCCGGCAAGACCACGCTGATGCGCACGATCCTCGGCCTGCTGCCGCCGAGCGCCGGCCACGTGCGCGTGTTCGGCCGCCCGCCGCAGCGCGGCGATTCCGGCATCGGCTATCTGCCGCAACTGCGCACGGTGTTGCCGGATTTGCGCGTGCGCGGTCTCGATTTCATCGGCTCGTCGCTGAATGGTCACCGCTGGGGCCTGCCTTCGCTGCGCGAAGCCGACCGCAAGATGATCGACCAGACGCTCGCATCGGTGGGCGCGCGCGATCTCGCCGAGCGGCCGTTGAGCGAAATGTCCGGCGGCGAGCGGCAGCGGCTGCTGTTGGCGCAGGCGCTGATCGGCAATCCGAAGCTGCTGCTGCTCGACGAGCCGTTGATCAGTCTCGACGCGCGGCACCAGGAGGTCGCCATCGAGGTGGTGCGCAAGGTCTGCCGCGAGCGCGGCATCACCGTGCTGTTCTCGGCGCACGAACTGAACCAACTGCTTGGGACGCTCGACCGCGTGCTCTATCTCGGCAATGGCCGCGCGGTGCTGGGCACCGTCGACGAAGTGGTAACGGCGCCGGTGCTGTCGCGGCTCTACGGCACCGACATCCAGGTGGTCCGCGCCGACGGGCACATCTTCGTCATGTCGCGCGGCCGCGACGTCGAACGCGTGGATCACGCGCATGACCATGTGCATGACCACGCGGGGCATGGGCATGAGCACGCGCATCATCATTGAGGGTCCCACCGCCGTCATGGCCGGGCTTGTCCCGGCCATCCACGCCTTTGGTTGTTTCATATCCGCGAAGACGTGGATGCCCGGCACAAGGCCGGGCATGACGAACTGAGAGCGCATAAAGTGTTTCAATATGACTTCATGACCAATGCCTTCGCCGCCGCCGGGATTGTCGCGGTGGTGTCGGGACTCGTCGGCTTCTTCCTGGTGATGCGCGGGCAGACTTTCGCCGGTCACGCGCTGTCGCACATCGGATTTGCCGGTGCGACCGGCGCCGGGCTCATCGGGCTGGCGCCGCTGTGGGGGTTGATCGGATTCACGCTGATCGCCGGCATCTTCATGGGGCTCCTGAGCGAGCGCATCAGCAACCGCGATGTCGCCATCGGCGTGGTGCTCGCGCTGGCGCTCGGCTTCGGCTTGCTGTTCCTGCACTACTACACGGCCTTCGCCACGCAGGCGACGGCACTGCTGTTCGGCAATGTGCTGGCAGTCGATCACGCGACGATCGTCACACTGGCCGTGCTCGGCGCAATCACGCTGATCGCGCTCGCCGCGATCATGCGGCCGCTGATTTTCGCCAGCCTGCAGCCCGAGCTCGCCGAGGCGAAAGGCGTGCCGCTTCGCTTCATCTCGACGGCGTTCCTCGCCATCGTCGCACTCGCCGTGTCGGAATGCGCGCAGATTGTCGGCGTGCTGCTGGTGTTTACGCTGATGGTCGGACCGCCGGCGGCGGCGCAGCGCCTCACCACGGGCTTATGGAGCGGACTGATCGTGTCGGCAGGACTCGCGTTGGCCGAAGCCTGGCTCGGGCTGACCATGGCGTTCTATACGGACTGGCCGGTGAGCTTTTGTATCGCGGTGCTCAGCGCGCTGGGGTATTTCGCGGCGCTTGCGTTGCCGGCGGCGCGGACGCAGCCGGCGCATTCGCATTAGAGAGCACGCCACGAGCACGCCGTGCTCCCTCTCCCCGTTGGGGAGAGCGTTGGGGTGAGGGGGGCGAGGACTCACGAAAAGCTATAACCCCTCACCCGGATCGCTTCGCGATCCGACCTCTCCCTATGGGAGAGGTGAAGCAGGGCCCTACCTTGTGGGCGACACCTCTACATCTTCGCGCCGCGCTCGGTGAAGAACTTCACCGCGCCCGGCTGCCACGGGATCGGCGAGTTCGCCCTGATCTGGTTCTCCACCGAGAAGCTCGCCGCGTCCTTATGCACGGCGACCAGATCGTCCTTCTTGTCGACGATGAGCTTGACGATGTTATAGGCCTCCTCGTCGGACATCTTGTCGTTGGTGACAAGGATGTTCCACACCGCCGAGACCTGATTGTCCTTGTCCTGCCCCGGATAGGTGCCGGCCTTGATGACTGCCGTGGCATAAAGACTGCTGTACTTGGCGTTCATCTTGGCGACGACGTCGGAGTGATCGATCATCTTGATCTTAACTCCGGGCGTGGCGCCGAGATCGGTGACTGCCGCGGTCGGCAGGCCGCCGACCCAGAAGAAGGCGTCGATCTTGTGGTCCTTGAGCGCGTTCACCGACTCGGCGACCGAGAGACGCTCACGCTTCATATCCTTGTCCTTGTCGAGGCCGGCCGCCTCGATGACGCGGAAGGCCATCACCTCGGTGGCGCTGCCCGGCGCGCCGGTGGAGACGCGCTTGCCCTTGAGGTCGGCCATTGTGTTCACGCCGATGCCGTCGATCGACACCACGTGCATGATGTTGGGATAGAGGACCATCAGCGTGCGCAGCGGCACCTTGCCGCCCTTGAACTTATCGACGCCGTTCAAAGCATCGAGCGCGGCGTCGGCCATTGAGAAACCGATCTCGCTCTGGCCGGAGTTGATCAGCTTGAGATTGTCGACCGAGCCGCCGGTGACTTCGGCGGTCGCCTGCGTGTTCGGCAGGTTCTTCGACAGCAGATTGGCGAGCGCGCCGCCGATCGGATAGTAGACGCCGCCGGTCCCGCCGGTGCCGATGGCGATGGTGCGCTGCTGTCCTTTGGCCGACCCGGCGGCAAGCGCCGCAGCCGCAAGCGCCATCAGGATGAGCTTGATCTTCCTATTCATGTGCTTCCTCCTCCACGTTCGCTTTGTTGTTATGTGTTGCAGACAGCTAAGACTCGGATCGCGTCACCTCCGTCACAGGCGATTGGGCGCGGCTCATCCACTGCCACAACAGCAGCGCCGCACCGAGCGCAAGGCCGAACGGCGCCGGATGCGGAATGTCGAGGCCGCTGATGCCTTCGAGCATCGCCTCGAGCAGGCTCGGGAACACCAGGAGCAGTCCGGTCACCAGGAATAGGCCACGCTCGATCAGTGTGGTCTGACGCAGCGCCCAGTTCTGCGCGGCGACCGCCAGCGCGCCGAGGCCGGCGCCGGTGACGAACGTGATCCAGACGACGTCATAGACCGAGCCATCCTTCGGGATCTTCAACAAGAGGCCGGCGCCGAGCGGATCGAGTACGAAGACGAAGGGCACCAGGAACGCCGGCAGCGTGTATTTCCACGCCTGCATCGTCGTCTTGTAGGGATCGCCGCCGGTGATCGCCGCGGCGGCAAAAGGCGATAGCGCGGTCGGCGGTGAGACCTCCGAGAGCACGGCGTAATAGAAGATGAACATGTGCGCGGCATAGTCCGGCACGCCGAGTTTGATCAGCGCCGGCGCGGCGATGACCGCGCAGATGATGTAGGAGGCGGTGACCGGCACGGCGAGGCCGATGATCCACACCACGAGCGAGGTGTAGATCGCCGTCATCAGCAGGCTGCCGCCGGCCATGTCGATGACGATGGACGAGAACTTCAGCCCGAGGCCGGTGAGCGTGACCACGCCGACGATGATGCCGGCGGCGGCGCAGGTCGTCGCCGCGCTGAGCACTCCGATCGAGCCTTCGGCCAATGCGGTGGTGAGCTTCTTCGACGAGGGGATGGCCTTTTGTCCGGCGCTGCTGAGGCCGCAGATGGCCAGCCCCGCGATGAGCAGCAGCACCAGCATCGGGAAGTAGGCGCCGAAGGCCTGCGCGATGGCCGTGGTGCCGACACCGGGAAGCAACATAAGGGCGGCTGCGACGACGTAGACGACGAGCAGCGGGATGAGGATCTGCCGCGGCCCCAGGGCGGTGTCCGGCGCCAGCGCGCTCATGGCGAAGGCGAGGACGGTCGAATAGAACACCGCCAGCATCGGCGAATAGCCGATGACCATAAAGATGACGACAGCGACCAGCGAGACAAAGTGGAAGCCGTAGCGCCTGGTCATTTGCCAGACCGTCAACTCCTGCTTGAAGACGACCTCGCGCGCGCCGAAGCGCATCGCATCGAGCTCGACCATGAACAGCAGCGACAAGTAATAGAGACAGGTCGGAATGGTCGCCATCCAGATCACGTCGAGATAGCTGATCTTCAGGAATTCGGCGATGAGGAACGCCGCAGCGCCAAGCACGGGCGGCGAGATGATCGCACCAAGTCCGCCGGCGGCGAGCAGGCCGCCGGCCGGATCTTTCTCGAAGCCCGCCTTCTTCAGCATCGGCCAGGCGACGGTGCCGATCATCACCGTGGTGGCGACGCCGGAGCCGGACGGTCCGCCGAGCAGGAAGGACGAGGCAACCACGGCACGGCCGGCGCTCGAGGGCTTGCCACCCATCACCGCGAGCGAGAAGTCGATGAAGAACTTGCCCGCACCCGAATGTTGCAGGATGGAACCGTAGATGGTGAACATGATGATCAGCGTCGCAGACACGTCCACCGCGACTCCGAAGATGCCTTCGAGCGTGATGAACAGATGGCCGACCAAGCGCGCGATGTCGAAGCCGCGGTGCGTCCACGGCGGCGGCAGATGCGGGCCGAGCATCGCATAGGCGATGAAGAGGATGGCGACGATCGGCATGATCGGCCCGGTGGTGCGGCGCGCGGCCTCGAGCACCAGCACGATGAAGATGGCGCCGAGGATCACGTCCCAGCGGTCGGGCACCGCGGCGCGATCGGTGAAATCGTCGCCGCCCCAGAGCGCGTAGCAGATGATGCCGATGCCCATCAGCGCCGGGATCACGTCGAACCATTGCACGCGGTTGCGGAACCGGCTTGCCAGCGGAAACAGCAGGAAGCTCAACAGCAGCACGAAGGCGACGTGGATGTAGCGCAGCTCCTGCGTCGGCACGATGTCGTAGGCGGCGTAGAGATGGAACAGCGTCATCGCCACCGCGATGCCGGTGACGATGGTTCCCGCCCAGCCGGAGAGCCGGTTGCCGGCGCCCTCCTCCTGCTGCACATACTCTTCGGCTTTGCGAAGCGCTTCTTCGGATATCTCCGAATCCGTCGTGACGACGTCGGCCATGCGTTTCCCCCACCCGGCCCGCCCCCGCTTTGCGGCGGGTCGGACACGATTGTTATGTACGGCCGGAATTTTTTCCGGCCTTTGGCGGGAACCGCGATGTCTGGAAATGTCGCGCCCCCGCGAAGCGCAAAGGTAACACGTTTGCGGCGCTCAACAACCGGGCGCATGAAGGCTGGGGACGCGGGCTCCGCGGCCGTGTTAGGCGTGTCCCGGGCACAGCGCAGCGCCTAAAGCGTTCACCCGCGTCCTCGACGCGCTATGGTGATGCGCTGCAGACCCGGGACCGTAACGAACTGCGAGATTGAGACGGTCCCCGAGTCTGCGTTGCATCACGTCGCTGACGCTCGTGCTGCACCGCGCCCGGGGCAAGAGAAGCATCATGGCCGAACAAGATAAACGCGCGATCTGCGTCGGCGAGGCGGTCGTCGAACTCACGCGCGGGGGCGATGGCCGCTTCGCGCTGCAAAGCGGCGGCGACACCTTCAACACCGCGATCTATCTCGCGCGCGCCGGATTGCCGACAGCTTTCGCGACAGCCCTCAGCGACGATCCTTATTCTCAGGCGATCATCGCATTGGCCGAGGCCGAGGGCATCGGCACCGATCTCATCTTGCGCTCGGCCGGACGGTTGCCGGCTTTGTCGCTGATCGACAACGATGCACAGAGCCGACCACGCGCCCATACGTGGCACGAGGGGGCGCCGGCGCGCGACCTGTTTACGCTGCCGAACTGGAGCCGCCTGGCGGTCGCACTTGGGGAAGCCCGGCTCATCTATTTCTCCGGCATCACGCTGTCGCTTTATTCCAATGTCGGGCTCGGCCGCTTCCTCGCTGCGGTTGAGCTTGCACGCAGCAACGGCGCGAAAATCGCATTCGACCCGAATTTCCGTCCGCATACCTGGAAAGGTGACCTGTCGCGCGCGCGCACGGTGTTCGCCGAGGCGCTCAAGCGGGTCGACATCGCGCTGCCGGCCTACGACGACGAGGCGGTGCTGTGGGGCGATCCGTCGCCCGAAGCGAGCATCAAGCGATTGCAGGCCTTCGGCGTCGGCGAAATCGTGGTCAAGAACGGGCCGAACAGCGCGCTGGCCGCGACCGCCGGCGCGCGCGAAGTGGTGTCGGTCCCGGTGCCGGACGTGGTGGTGCCGGTCGATCCGACCGCCGCGGGCGACGGCTTCAATGCCGGCTATCTCGCCGCCCGGATCTCCGGACGCGCGCCGGTCGAAGCGGCCAACGCCGCGCACCGGCTCGCGGGCCAAGTAATCCGCCACCGCGGCGCGATCACGCCCCGCATTGGAACCGCAGTGCACTAAGCTGCCCGAGTTTCACCGATGGAACAACATGTCGGGCATGCGACTTATGCAAGCTGATACGTTCTCATTGGAAGGAGGCAACCTATGAAAACGTTGTTGGCAATCTCTGTTATCGCCGCGGGTATTGCGTTCGCCCCGGGCGCGGCAAGCGCAGGGGAGCGTATTGGCGATGCTGCCATGGGTGCCGCGTCCGGCGCCCTTGTCGGCGGTCCCGTCGGCCTCGTTGCCGGCGGCATCATCGGTTACACGGCCGGCCCCAGCATTTCGCATGGAATGGGGCTGCACCACCACTACCGCGGCCATCGCTATCATCGCTATAGCGAGCGCCGGGCGCATTGAGCACGACTGAGTTGTTCTTGCCACGCAGCCATGAAAAAGACCGGATTTCCTCCGGTCTTTTTTGTGGATGCGAAAGAGTCTGGACGGCTCGCCCCGTTTTTGCCTATTTGCCCAGGCATCGGAACCGTGACACGCTTTGCTCTTACTCCTTTCCAAAGTTCAAGCCCGGGACAATCTCAATGATGCTTGCTCGTATCGGCGGCGCCGCTCTTCTTGCCTGCCTGCTCTCATCTGCAACGGCCTTTGCCGCCGACGAGCGTCAACAGCCCGGCGCCGGGTCCAATAGCGGCGGACTGTTCCAAGGTACGGCGGAGGAACAGCGCGCCTGTAACCCGGACGCGACGCGCTATTGCGTCGACGATATTCCGGACACGTTCAAAGTGCTCGCCTGTCTGCAACAGCATCGCGCGAAGCTGACGAAGGCGTGCCGCGGCGTCCTGGAAGCGCACGGGCAGTAACCCGCTAGCTGCCGCTGCGAAACGCGCGCCGTCGGTTGCGGCGCAGCAAGTGCGTTTCAACTCTCGCGGGCGAAACCGATCACGACTACACTCTTCCTTGCCACGAGGGCCATCAAAGCCCCGGGCGAGGGAGATCAATCATGAAACGCCTGCTCAGTATTGCTGTGGCGGTGAGCTTCGCTGCGCTCACCGTTCCTGCTTTCGCGCAAGCTCCGATCGTCATCAAGTTCAGCCATGTCGTCGCGACGAACACGCCCAAGGGCAAAGGCGCGCTGAAGTTCAAGGAACTTGCCGAGGCCTATACCAACGGCCGCGTAAAGGTCGAGATCTATCCGAACTCGACACTCTACAAGGACAAGGAAGAGCTGGAGGCGATGCAGCTCGGCGCCGTGCAGATGCTGGCGCCGGCGACCTCCAAGTTCGGGCCGATCGGCATCAAGGAATTCGAGGTCTTCGATCTTCCTTATGTGCTCCCCGACATCGCCGCATTGCGCAAGGTCACCGAGGGCCCGCTCGGCGCGAAGCTTTTGAAGCTGCTCGAGCCGAAAGGCATGGTCGGCCTTGCCTATTGGGACAACGGTTTCGCCGAGGGCACAGCCAACAAGCCGTTGCTCAGACCTGAGGACTACAAGGGCCTGAAATTCCGCCTCCAGTCCTCGAAGGTGCTCGAGGCCAAGTACCGGCTGCTCGGCGCCCTGCCGCAGGTGATGGCGTTCTCCGATGTCTATCAGGCGCTGCAGACTGGCGTAGTCGACGGCCAGGAGAACACAGCGTCGAACATCTACACTCAGAAAATGCACGAGGTGCAGAAATTCCTGACGCTGAATAACAGCGGCTATATCGGCTACGTGGTGGTCGTGAACAAGCCGTTCTGGGACGGCCTGCCGCCGGACATCCGCGCGCAACTCGAGAAGGCAATGCACGAGGCGAGCGTCTACGCGAACGCGATCTCCCAATCGGAAAACGACGACGCGCTGGCGGCGATCAAGGCCACCGGCAAGGTCACCATCATCACGCCGAGCGCCGCCGACGCCGATGCGATGCGCAAGGCTATGGCGCCCATTTACCGGGACATGAGTACGCGCGTCGGCAAGGACGTCGTCGACGCCTATCTCAAGACAACCGCCGCGGCGACGCATTAGTGCCTATCGGTCGTCATGCCCGGCTTTCTGCCGGGCATCCACGTACTTCTCTTAGACAAAGCAAGACGTGGATGGCCGGGACAAGCCCGGCCATGATGACGCTTCTGAGTCTTCGCCACTAAAAACAAGTGAGCCCCGGTCCGAAGACCGGGGCCCGCGCTCGCCTCTTCCCCCCAAGAAGAGGTCGGCTATTCGGCGGGCATCGCCGCTGTCGCCGGTGGGATGACGGCAAAGGCGGCGAGCACGTCCCGCGATGTCGCCACCCAGCCAAAAATGCCGCCCTGGGCCTTGATCATCTTCAGGCCCATCTCGTGAAATTCGGGAAAGTAGGAAGCGCAGCAGTCCGCCAGCACGACGCAGCGATAGCCGCGGTCGTTGGCTTCACGCACCGTGGTGTTGACGCAGACCTCGGTGGTGACGCCGCAGACGAGCAGGTTCTCGATGCCGCAGTTCTGCAGCATCAGTTGCAGGTCGGTTTGGTAGAAAGCGCCCTTGCCCGGCTTATCGATCACCGGCTCGCCGTCGATCGGGTAGAGCGCGTCGATGATGTCGTGGCCCGGCTCGCCGCGGATGAGGATGCGGCCCATGGGCCCCGGATCCCCGATACGCTTGGAGGGCGAACCGCGCTCGACCTTCGCCGGCGGCGCGTCGGAGAGATCCGGGCGATGCCCCTCGCGCGTGTGGATGACAAGGATGCCGGCCGCGCGCGCGGCGGCGAGCACCGCTTTGCACGGTTCGACCGCGGCCTTGAGCAGGCTGACATCGTTGCCGAGCGTCTCGCCGAAGCCGCCGGGCTCCAGAAAGTCCCGCTGCATGTCGATGATGATGAGCGCCGTGCGCTCAGGTGCGACGGCCAGCGGCTGCGGTTCGGCTTTGATCGTGACCGTCATGCTTTCCCTCCGCTACCGCCTCCAGGCTCCGGCCCAAAGGCGCACCCGCGGCTGCGGCGCGCGCCCTGAATACAAGAGTGGAGCAAGTGGCGTGCCATGACGCGAAATTGAGCGGACGTCCTCAGGTCCCGGCCGATCTGTAGAGACACGCGGCGCTGGACAAGCATCCGTGAGACGGTTGCGCGCGCGGCGGCCGCCATCTACTTTCCCTGTTGATGGGGATGGGGTCCCCCGATAACCGCCCAATGACGGTCGTGCATAAGGGCTGATGACTCCTACCGCGTTTGGTTGCGCAGAAGTTCCGCAAGGCATCCGGGGAGCCCCGGCCGCTTTGCGGGGGCCGATGCGCGTGCGGCGGTAGGACATCTCTCCGCCCCAGGACGGCTTTGCCGCCCTGTCAGCATGAAGGACAGGTCATGGGTTTTCTCATCGTTTTCATCGGCGGCGGGCTGGGGTCCGCCATCCGCCACGGCGTCAATCTCGGCATCGGCCGTTTGCTGGGAAATGGATTTCCCTATGCGACGGCGCTGATCAACGTCACCGGCTCGTTCATCATGGGACTGGTGGCTGCCTATTTCGCCTTCAAGGGCGATGCCACCCAATCCTGGCGGCTGTTTCTGACCACCGGCATCCTCGGCGGCTACACCACGTTCTCGACCTTCTCGCTCGACACGGCGCTCCTGTACGAACGCGGCGAAGTGGGCCTGGCCGCGCTCTACGTCGTGCTCTCGGTCGTGATGGGTCTCGTCGGCCTGTTCGCCGGACTGGCGATCGTACGGAGTTTGGCGTAGGAGCGGTTTTCGCGCGTGGGCACGGCGCTGCGCGCCTTTGCCCACCTTACGGCCCTTGCCTCATTCCATCGGACGCAGGCCGAGCTTGGCGAGCATCGCCATGTCACGGTCGCGCGCCGGGTTCGGCGTGGTGAGCAGCTTCGGTCCGCAGAAGATCGAATTGGCGCCGGCGAGGAAGCACAAAGCCTGCGTCTCCGCGCTCATGTCCTCGCGGCCCGCGGAGAGCCGCACCATCGAGGCCGGCATGGTGATGCGCGCCACCGCGATGGTACGCACGAAGTCGAACGCATCGAGCTTGGCGGTCCCGGCCAGCGGCGTGCCATCAACCTGCACCAGCATGTTGATCGGCACGCTCTCGGGATGCGCCGGCAGGCTGGCGAGCGTCGCTATCATGCCGACGCGATCCTCGGCGCCCTCGCCCATGCCGACGATGCCGCCGCAGCAGACATTGATGCCGGCGTCGCGCACATGTCCGAGCGTATCGAGCCGGTCCTGATAGGTGCGCGTGGTGATGATCTCGCCGTAGAATTCCGGCGAGGTGTCGAGATTGTGGTTGTAGTAGTCGAGCCCTGAGTCCTTGAGCCGCTGCGCCTGCGCGGCCTCGAGCATGCCGAGCGTGACGCAGGTCTCCAGGCCGAGCGCCTTCACGCCCTCGACCATGGCACAGACCTTGTCGAGATCGCGGTCCTTCGGCGAACGCCAGGCGGCGCCCATGCAAAAGCGCGAGGCGCCGCCGGCCTTGGCCGCGCGCGCTTCAGTCAGCACCGCGTCGAGGCTCATGAGCTTCCCGGCGTCGAGGCCGGTGTCGAACTTCGCCGACTGCGGACAATAGGCACAGTCCTCCGGGCAGCCGCCGGTCTTGATCGAGAGCAGCGTGGAGATCTGCACCTCGGACGCATCGAAGTAGGCGCGATGCACCTCCGCGGCCCGGAACACCAACTCGGTGAACGGCAGCGCGAACAGCGCCCGCACCTCCTCGCGCGTCCAGTCATGACGGACGATGGCGAAATCTGCGATGCGGGCGGATGTATCGAGAGCCGCGACGGACATTCAGAAGGCCTTCTCTCTTAGCAATGTGCGCTTGAAAGCTTAAGCGCCACGCCAGTGAAAGCGCCAGACGGCAGGCGGGTCAAGTCCCACGCCGCAACGCATATAATGTGGCCGGCACAAAGTCGGCGAGCCGTTCCCGCGTCCATTGGCCATACCCCTTGTGCGGGACCCGATAACCAAAGCCGGCCGGCTCTGCTAGCATTCCTGCAACCCCCGGTAAGTGGGGCCTGATAGGGAGGAGGACGCCATGAGGAAAGCTTCGCTCGCCGTCGCTACCGCCTTCGCCATCGTTTCCGCTCTGCCCGCCGCCGCGCAACAGCCCACCGCAGGCAATCTCGAAAAGCTCGGGGAGTTCAAAACCACCGGTACCGCGATGGACATGCCGACCATTCCCCAGACCGGGGCGAAGGCGGATGCCATCAAGAAGACCTTGGCCCGCATCAAGCTGCCGCCGGGCTTTAAAATCAGCCTCTATGCCATCGTGCCGGACGCGCGCCACATGGCCGTCGGTCCGCAGGGCGTGGTCACCTTCGTCGGCACGCGCAAGAGCAAGGTCTGGGCCGTGACCGACCGCGACAAGGACCGCGTAGCGGACGAGGTGAAGGAGTTCGCGCCGTCGATCGCCTTCACCGTCCCGAACGGCGTGTGCTTCTCCAAGGACGGCTTCCTCTTCATCGCCGAACAGAACCGCGTGCTGACCTTTCCGGCCGCGGAGTTCTTCTATGAAGGTCCCGACGTCGCCGCCTTCGTGGTGGTCAAGCAGGGTGATCTGATTCCGAAGGACGAAGAGTCCTACAATCACACGGCCCGCACCTGTCGCGTCGGGCCCGACGACAAGCTCTACATCACGCTCGGCCAGCCGTTCAACGTGCCCGCGCAGGAGAAGCTTGATCTCTATAAACGCGTCGGCATGGCGGGCATCATCCGCATGTCGCGCGAAGGCAAAGCGCGCGAAGTTTTTGCGACGGGCGTGCGCAATTCCGTCGGCATGGATTTCAACCCCAAAGACAAGACCCTGTGGTTCACCGACAACCAGGTGGACGGCATGGGCGACGACCAGCCGCCGGGCGAGCTCAACCGTGCCGACAAGGCCGGGCTCGATTTCGGCTTTCCCTATTACGGCGGCGGCAAAGTGCGCACGGCCGAATACAAGGACCAGCAAGCGCCCGCCAACGTGACCTTCCCGCAAGTCGAGATGGCGCCGCACGCGGCGGACCTCGGCATGACCTTCTACACCGGGACCATGTTTCCGCAGCGCTACCAGGGCGGCATCTTCAACGCGCAGCACGGGTCGTGGAACCGCACCAAGCCGATCGGCGCGCGGGTGATGTTCACCAGCCTCAAAGCCGACGGCACGGCCGACAAGACCGAGCCCTTCGCGGAGGGCTGGCTCACCGACAACGGCGAATATCTCGGCCGGCCTGTGGACGTCGCGCAACTGCCCGACGGTTCGCTGCTGGTGTCGGACGATTTCGCCGGCGCGCTTTACCGCATCTCGTACGAGGGGCGATGACTCTGATTGTCATGACTCCCATGTCGCTCTCAGGCGTCACCCCAACGTCCCCTCCCCCCTTGCTGGGGAGGGACAGGGAGGGGGGTAAGCCACAAACTCTGTCCACGTACTATACCCCTCTCCACGACCCTCCCCCCGCAAGGGGGGAGGGAGCAGGCCAGTGCCTGCTGCAAGCTCACCGCACTTGCGCTTATCGCGATTTATTCGATCACGATTCCAGGAAGTGCCCTCGCGGCCGGGGACGCCGCCGCCGGACGGCGCAAGGCGGTGCAATGCCAGACCTGTCACGGGCTTAACGGCCTGTCGAAGATACCCGAAGCGCCCAACCTCGCCGGTCAGCCGGAGCTTTACCTGGTGAAGTCGCTCAACGACTTCCGCCAGGGCGTGCGCAGGAACGAGATGATGTCGATCGTGTCTCAAGCGCTGTCGGACGCCGATGTCGACGATCTCGCTGCCTATTATGCCGCGATCGAGATCAGCGTGACGCCGAAGCCCTGAACGTCAGCGGCTACCACCGCTGGTGGTGCCGCAAAAATGCAGCAAATACCGCGCATTGAGGGCGCGACGGCGGAATGCTAGTGTCCGCCAGGGGTCGGCTTGGCGGGGAAAGCCATGAAGAAGATCGTGATCGCAGTCGCCGCGCTGGCCGTGCTGGCGGCGCCGGCCGTTGCGCAACGGCGCGGAGGAGGGGGGGCGCAACAGCCCTCCGCCGAAGACCTGGCCAAGAAGCAGCAGTCCGAAGCACTCGACAAGCAATACAAGGATACGCTGAAGCGCATGAACAAGGACGGCACGGCCGCCCGCGTCGACCCCTGGTCGAACATGCGCGATAGCGCCGACGCCACCAAGAAATAGGCGCGGGGCGCATGCAGGCGAACGGGGTCAGCAGGATCGTCGCGGTGCTCATCGGCGCCGGCGTGGTATTTTGCCTCGAGCAGGGGTTGAATCTGGCGCTCTACATCGCCATTCCGCTCGGCGTGCTCGCCTATCTCGTGACGCTGGTTGGCCTTGGCCTGATGCTGGGAACCGGGAAGCGCGCCTAAAGGCGTTGCCGCTTGCGTCAAGCCGCCGCGCTGTGAGAAAAGCGCCGCATGACCGCAGACAAGCCAGAAACCGACACCCTGCCCGACCGTCTCTCCAGCGATCCGCGCAGCCCCTATTTCAATGCCGAGCTCTTGGCGCGCGACGTCGGCATCCGCTTCAAGGGCGTCGAGAAGACAAACGTCGAAGAGTATTGCGTGAGCGAGGGTTGGGTCCGCGTCGCCGCCGGCAACGCCAAGGACCGCTACGGCAACCCGCTGACGATCAAGCTCACCGGGCCGGTGGAGCCCTACTTCCGCGACAAGCCGAAGGACTGAGACTTAGGCCGAGAGCGGTGCCACTTGCTCCGCTCATTCGCGCGCAAGCGGGAATCCAGAGTCCAATCGGAAAGCCGCTCATTTTGCGCTGGGTCCCCGCTTTCGCGGGGACCAGCGGGTGAATGTGGGCCAGTCCTAAATCTAGGCGTCCTTCATCGCCTGCGTCTTCCACTGCTCCCACGCGTCGACGAGCCGCCTCGGATCCTGCGCCTCATCCATCTCGACGTACTTGACCGGCCGTCTGAACGACAGCGCGGCGGTGAGCTGCTGCGCGTTGACTTCGGTGTAGAGCGCGCGATGCACGACACGCGGGATGTCGGGCGCGACCACCAGATTGCCATGACCGCGCAACAGCGCGACCGGCTTGTCGCCGAGCGTCTTGGCGAGCGCCGCGCCCTGCTTGCTGTTGGCGACGAGCAGACCGTTGGTGATGCCGACATCGCGGATCTCGAACACCGGGCAGCCGCAGGCAAGGAACGAGGCGATATGCGTGATCGCCTTGAGCGGCTCCTCCGTCACCGTGAACGGGATCACGCTCGGCGAGTGGCTGTGCACCACGGCGTTCACGTCCGGGCGGACGCGGTAGGTTTCGCCATGAATGAAGCGCTCGACGAAAATGCGCCGCCCCTGCTGATCGACCGGATTGGAGTCAATATCGAACTCCATGATGTCCTCCGCCGTGACCAGGGCGGCGGCGCGGGCGCGCGACAGGAGATAACGCTCCGGATTGTTCGGGTGCCGGATGCTGACATGGCCCCAGGCGTCGAGCACGCCATGCTGCGCCAAAATGCGGTTGGCGGCGACCAGGTCCTCGATGATGGCCGGATCGACAGGACCAGCGGACGGAATGGAAACATCAGGCATCGGCGCGACCTCACTGTTGAGAATTACGAACGGTTCTTTTGTGAGATCGGTACGCGGATTGTCCTCTCATTGGCAAGCAAGTTTACAGCGCCGCGCGCCGCAGCGCGCGGCCGACAAGGTGCAAGAGATTACAAGCGCTTCGCCGGCAATGCCCGACGGAAGGCTACTTCTCCATTTGTCCCGGCTTGCGGGCCGGCGCGCCGCTCTTGCCTCCGGGCGCTCCCGGAATCTTGGACGAGTCCTGCTGCCGCATATGGTCCGAGCTTTGGTCCGCGGCGGCGCCGCTGGTCTCCGACGGCTGCTTCACCGACGGGCCGCCCTGCGGGCCGGGCTTAGCCGGAACGCCGGTGCCCGAACTCGGCGCGGTGGTCTGAGGCATATCCCTCGGCGTTTGCGTTTGCGTCTGAGTTTGCGCCGCGGCCGGCAAAGTCGCGATGGCGAGCGCAGCCGCCCCCATTATGATGCCTTTCAACATGGCGTCCTCCACTGTTGTTGCTTCGCAGCAACGTGGCGCCTCCGCGCGCGACGCTTGCCGCTTGAGCGGCAAACGATCCATGACTGCGTTCGTTCCGGCCGCTCCGGGGGAACCGCCGGTGCGTTTCGCTTCAGGCGCAACCGCGCTAGGTTCACCGCCGCGCCGGCCGTCGGCGCATTTTGAAGCGAAGCCGCATGGATGAAGAGACATCCCGCGAGGACATCGCGCAGCTCGAAGCCCGCATCGAGAGGCTCGCGGAGGCGCGCGAACGCTGCCGCAAGATTTCGTTGGCGGCCAAGATCGCCATCACAGCGGGCGCGGCCTGGGCGTTGCTCACGCTGGCGACCCTGGTGCCGTTCTATCCGAGCACGTTCTTCGGCGCACTGGCGGCGATGATCGGCGGGGTTGTGCTGCTCGGCTCCAACAAGACGACGTGGGAAGAGACCGAGGCCGCACTGCGCGAGGCCGAGCGCATGCGCGCCATGCTTATCGGGCGCATGGAGCTACGCGTGGTGGAAGAGAGCCGCACGATGCATTGAGGATGAAAATATTTTTCACCTCTCCCATGGGGAGAGGTCGGATCGCAGCCGAAGCCGGATATATCCCACTTCGGCAAATGAAATTGCCCGAACGCGGGTAAACCCGAGTTCGGTTGCAGAGAGGGAGCGCGCCGAGTTCGTTTTAGCGCTTCGAATTAACACGATCACGCTCTAGCAAACGCTGATGCCGTTTTTCTGGAATTCCTTGGCACAGCGGTTCATTTCCTCCTCGGCCAGCCGCAGGAAATGACCCGCCGTGTCCAGACCGACTTTCTCGGCGAGCGACGTCAATTCTCTTGTCATCGTGACGAGATAATCAACCGCGTGCCTTTGATTTTCACGCCGAAGATCGATGACCTGCCGCGCCCGCTTGCTCATGCTAACACCCGATGTATTGTTGGCTGTTCGATTTTAGTGTCGACGATCGTCGATTTCGCGATGCCGAACATCGTACGCGTACTCGCGAGCGTCCTTTCGTCGACCTGCAGCTCGATCGCGATCGACCATTCCCCTTCAATCAGTTCCGGAAGGCCAAGGGGCCGTAATGTCCAGCCCATCTCATGGAAATGCGGCAGCCACCACATCTCGACCAGAGCGGTCATCGAAGAGATGCCTTCGGCAAGGCAGTACTCAAGAATGCCGCAAAAGATGCTGTCCAGCACGCGCCCGCGATTGCGTCCTTCGCGACGGTCTTTGGCCACGTGCACGCGCGTCCACTCGTACACGCTCGGAGCTCGAGGAACCCCGCATTGAGCAAGATGAGGGAAGACTTCACTCAGGAGGTGCGGCTTTGTTGAAGGGACAAGCCGCGAGCCGCCGACAACTGTTCGGCCATCGATCGCCAGCAGATAGATTGCATCGTCGTTATCGAACTGGTCGCGCTCGAGACGATCTGGTTTCGCCAAGTCTCTCCACTTGCGCTCAACCACGTAGATGTCGTGACGCAGCCTGAAATGCTGATCGAGTTCAGGTTTATAGAACCCACGATTTCGCGATGTGATGATGTGAATCATCGCCCCCACCATCCCGAATTGGAATTCCTAAATGGGATTTAGCGAGGTCGCGCGTCACGAACTAGTCTAACAAATCAGACTTGACGGATCAGACCGAGATGTATTGCCCACGAATTGCATTCACGACAGCCTGAGTACGATTGACCGCATCGAGCTTTTTGGCAGCACGGTTCGCCAAAGTATCGACGGTCGATTTTGCAATATTCAGTATCTGCGCAATTTCCCACGATGACTTTCCGGCCGCCGTCCACGATAGGATCTCCCGTTCCGTGGACGTGAGGGCGACAGGGTCATGAGCCTTGCTTCCGCCAAGCGCAGAAATCCGCGCGTGGGCAAACATGCTGATGACATGGACCACGCGTTTCGCGCTGGGATCGAGGTCAACCGACCGGCCGGCCATAGTCACGCAGGCGTGGAAGCCGCTCGAGCGCACGATGGGAACCAGAAAACCTTCAATCATCCCGAAGTCGCGGGCGACATTCATGACCTCTTCGGCCCTGGAGTTCATTCCCCTAGGATACGGGACCTCGCTCCATTCGAACGGATCGATGGATTTCCGGCACCAGGTCGCGACTGGGTCGAATTTGTAATAGTCGGATTTCGAGTAGTGCTCCGACCAGCCTTTCGGCCAGCCGTTCAGCAGAATATACGGCTCCAACCTGAGCGGAGGCTCCGGCACGTTTGTAATCAGAAACGCCGAATAGCCGAATGATGACAGAATTGTTGCAAGCTTATCAGTGACGTCTTTTTGGGTGCTTAAGGACTCAAACGTCGAAACAGCGTTGAACATCCGTTCCGCGTACTGGAGCATTTCAGCACCATCTTCTAAGGGCGCGCGTGCATCCAATCCCTGCGACGTCGCGGCGCCCGCCGGCCCGGCACTGTAAATCTATACTCCATATCGCAGGTTGTGAACCGGGAAATGACACGTAGGGCCAGATGCGGATTCACATCGGCTTGGCCGAAGAAGGAGCAGAAACAGGCGCAAACGGGCACGCGGCCGGCGCCGGCGCGTCCTTGTCGGCCCTTCATGGGCGTCCGTTCTATCCTTCCCCAGCCTGCGGGGCGTGTGCCGGTCGGACCACGCTCACTGATTCAGCAGCGGAAAATCCTTTGCCGGCTTGCGCCCGGGAAGCGATTGCAGGAAAGCATAAATGTCGGCGGCATCCTTGTCGGAGAGGACGTTCGTTGAATAGGCCGGCATGTCGCGCGGCGCGGCGCGCAAGAATGCCACGAACGACTCGACCGGCATTTCCACCTTCGCGATCGCCGGGGTCGGATAGTTGAAGGCGCCGCCCTGCCCGGAGCGGCCGTGACACTCGAAGCATCCGTCGGCGAGATAGACGCTGCGGCCGTGAATGGCATCGCCGGCCGGCGTATCCTGCGCCACCGCCGCCGCGGCAAATCCAAACGCCGTCAGTGCGAGCGCGGCAACCGCGGACACCGTGAAACGCTTTGCGAATTGCACCATGATCATCCCCCTCAGCGCGGATCGGCTACGACATCGACGAGCGCCGGATAGCCGCTCTTGACCATCGCGACCGCACGTTTCAGTGCCGGTCCGAGATCGTTCGGATCGGTGATCGGACCCTCGCCGTAGACGCCGAAGCCCCTGGCCACGGTGGCATAGTCGATGTGCGGATCCTTGAGCGTGGTGCCGATGTCCGTATTCGCGAGGCCACGGCCGTGCCGCGCCGCCATCGCCTGCAGGTACATGTATTCCTGATGGTAGGCACGGTTGTTGTGGATGATATAGAGCATCGGGATGCGATGATGCGCTGCCGTCCACAGCGTGCCGGGCACGAACATGAAGTCGCCGTCGCCGCCGAAGGACAACGTAAAGCGGCCGTGCCGCTTATTGGCGAGCGCCGCGCCGAGCGACGCCGGCAGATTGTAGCCGATGCCGGCGCCGCCCGCGCCGCCGTTCCATTGATAGGACTTCTCGAAATTCCACAGCTTATGCGGCCATGTCAGCCGGATCGAGGAGCCGACCAGGGACCAGTCCTCGTCCTTGATCTGCGCGTAAACTTCCGCGCACATGCGCGCTGTCGTGATCGGGCTTGCATCCCAGCCGATGGTCGCGTCGGATTTCGCCTGCTCGACCATCGCCGCATGGGCGGCCGCGAGCTTCTTGCCGCGCGCCGCGAAGGCGGACTTCTTGCCGTCGTCGGTCAGACGCTTCACCTGCTCGATCAGGGTCGGCAGGCTCACTTCGGCGTCGCCGGCAATGTTTAGATCGACTTCCTGGTAACGACCCAGATCCTGGTAATTGGCCTTCATGTAGAGGTCACGGGAGCCGAGCGTGACGATCTTGGCGGTCTTCTTGTAGATCGGATGCGATGTGCGGACGATGCGATCGTCGAAGGCGCTCAACGAGCCCCACAATTCATTGACTTCCATCGCGACGATGACATCCGCCTGCGCGAGGATGGAGCGCCGGAACGACTGGTTGAGCGGATGCCGTGAGGGAAAGTTCATGCGCCCGACATTATCGATGACAGCGCATTGCAGCGTCTCGGCGAGTTCGATAAGGCGCGGCATGGCGGCCGGCGTGCGCGCCACCCGGTCGACCAGGATGACAGGGTTCTCCGCCGCGACCAGCATCTTCGCCAGTTCTGCAAGAGCGGCCGAATCGCCCTGCGGGGGAATGACCTTGGAGAGCTTGGGGATGCGGAGCGACTCCGGATCCCCGATCGGATTTTCCTGCAGCTCGCCATCGAGCGACAGCACCACCGGCGCCATCGGCGGCGTGGTCGCGACCTTATAGGCGCGCACCGCCGACTCGGCGAAATGTTGCAGCGATGCCGGCTGGTCGTCCCACTTGACGAAATCGCGCAACATCGCGGCGGGATCGATCGCAGCGTGAACCCATTCCGCGCCGGGGCCGCGCTTGTCGGCCTCCATGATGTTGCCGCCCATCGCGATGACCGGCACGCGATCGCACCATGCGTTGTACAACGCCATGCTGGCGTGCTGCAGACCGACAACGCCGTGGCAGATCATCGCCATCGGCTTGCCTTCGATCTTGGCGTAGCCTTGCGCCATATGGACCGCGATTTCCTCGTGCGGACAGGTGAGGATCTCGGGCTTGGTGTTGCCGCCGTGATTGAGCACCGCTTCGTGCAGGCCGCGGAAGCTCGACGCGCAATTCATCGCCAGATAGTCGATGTCGAGCGTCTTCAAGACATCGACCATGAAGTCGCCGCCGCTGGTCGACTGATTGGCCGGGTCTTTGTCGACCGCCGGCGGCATCGTCTCGGCCGCCATCTGCTTCGGCCCCGGAGGCGCCGCCTTGGCGTCAGACTTCGGCGTTTTCGTCGCATCCGGTGCCTGCGCACCGGCAACGACCGGCGTCGTCAGCGCCGCAGCGCCGGCGATCGTTGCACCTTTGAGGAAGTTACGGCGTCCCGTGTCGGGCGATTGGCTCCGCATCGGCAGGTCTCCTCCCGGGAGAATGCGTCGGATGGCGTGGACTGGTCCGACCGCGTTTTGATTTGTTGCGTGAACTGTCGCGCCGGCGTCGGGTCGCGTCAAGCTCATGGCTGAGTCAATGTTGCGAAATGGATGGGAACATTTAAAATTTTCGGCCAGAGAAAATGCGCCGCAAAGTTATGAAGAAGTTATTCGATATCTTCTGCGCCGGCACTTTGCGACGATTGCCGCGACTTGCACCGGGAGTTCTCCATGAGCAGCCTCGCAACAGAGTGGAGATGGCTTCGCACCCAAGTCTGGGATTACAGGAGCCAACTGGGACTCTCCCTGCGGGTGACGATCGCTGCCGTCGCGAGTTACGTGCTTGCGCAGTTTTTGCATGTCCCCTTGCCGCTGTGGACGGTGCTGACGGCCGTCATTCTGACGCAGGTGAGCTTCGGCAAGTCCGTAAAGGCGACCTTCGACTATCTGGTCGGCACGCTGTGCGGCGCGATCTACGCCGGTGCCATCGCCGCGCTCCTTCCCCATGAGAGCGAACTCGCCCTGGTCGTCGTCTTGGCGATAGCGGTCGCACCATTGGCCCTGATCGCTGCGATCAATCCCACTTTCACCGCTGCGACGTTCACCGGCGTATTGGTGATTTTGATCCCCGGCATTACGCACGTGGGTCCGATCGAATCGGCGCTCTATCGCGTAATCGAGGTCGCCATCGGCGGCATCACCGCGCTCGCGATATCGTTGCTGGTTTTGCCTGTGCGCGCCCATACTTTGACCCTCAAGGCTGCGGCCGAGGTGCTCGCTTTGATAGCGAAGTATCTGCCTGAATTATTGTCGTGCCTCACGCACGCTTGCGATCAATCGGAGATCGGGCGCATTCAAGACGGCATCGGCCGAGTTTTTGCGCGGTCGGATGCGATTGCCGCGGAGGCGAAGCACGAGCGGATAAACTTCTTCGCGCCCGAGTTTAGCACTGGGCCGCTCCTGCGCACCCTGCTGCGCCTGCGCCACGACCTCATCATGATCGGACGGGCCTCCGCTGTGCCGCTTCCCGAGACAGTCCAGGCAAGGCTCGGACCGCACCTCGCGCAAATCACAAAAACAGCAGCCGATTATCTTCGCCAGAGCGGAGAAGCACTGGTCAGCCGGCGAAATCCGCCATCGCTTGCCGCGGCAGAGACGGCGCTCGATGACTTCGCCACGGCCTTGGGCGGGGTCCGGCGCCAGGGCCTGACATTGGACATGCCGGTCGACGCCGTCGAACACGTCTTCACGCTAAGCTTCGCCCTAGACCAATTGCGCCGAAACCTGGCTGATCTGGACCGCTGCGTGGCGGAGGCGGCGCGCTGGCATTAAACATCCTCGGAAGCCGGCCTCATGCTGAAGAGGCGCCGAAGGCGCCGTCTCGAAGCATAGGGCCGCCTCGTCCCTCGAGACGTTAAGATGTGGTGCTGCTCAGGATGAGGCGGAGAGAGGCCGCGGAGCGCTTGATCCTCCGTATAGTTCGCGAGGATGGCGCCCGGCACCCTTCGAGGGCCGCCCGAGTGCGCGACCGCCTCAGGGTGATGTCATCACTCCGCCGCTTCCATTTGCGGTTCGGCCTTCTCGACCTTGGCGGCGCAGAACTTGAACTCGGGGATCTTGCCGAACGGATCGAGCTTCGGATTCGTCAGCAGGTTCGCCGCTGCTTCGACGTATGCGAAGGGGATGAACACGACGCCGTCGGGAATGGCGTCGTCCTGGCGCGAGTTCAGCACCACCGTGCCGCGGCGCGTGGTCACGCGAACCATGTCGCCCGGCTGGATGCCGAGCTTGGCGATCGTCCCACGTGAGACCTGCGCGATTGCCGACGGCTCGATGGCATCGAGCACCTGCGCGCGGCGCGTCATCGAGCCGGTGTGCCAATGCTCGAGTTGGCGTCCGGTCGACAAGATGAACGGATACTCGTGGTCGGGCACCTCGTCCGGCGGCTGCAGCTTGGTGGCGACCAGCTTGGCGAAGCCGCCCGGACGCGGGAAGCCCTCGTCGAACACCACGTCGCGGCCGGGAACATCGGGGCCGTCGACCGGATAGGTGACGGCGTATTCGCGGTCGACGCGGTCCCAGGTGATATTGGCCAGAGCCGGCATCATCGACGCCATTTCGTCGAAGACCTCACCGACGTGCTTGTAGTTCCAGCCGCAGCCCATCCGATTGGCGATCTCGGTGATGATCCACAGATCCTGGCGCGCGTCGCCCGGCAGAGGGATCGCGGCGCGGCCCATCTGCACCTGGCGATTGGTGTTGGTGACGGTGCCGTCCTTCTCCGGCCAGCCCGAGGCCGGCAAGACGACGTCGGCATAGACGGCGGTCTCAGTAAGGAACAGGTCCTGCACCACGAGATGCTCGAGATGGGCGAGCGCCTCACGTGCATGATTGAGATCGGGATCGGACATCGCCGGGTTTTCGCCCTCGACATACATGCCCTTGATCTCGTCCGCATGCACCGCGTCCATGATCTCGACGACGGTCTTGCCCTTCTTGGGATCGAGCTTCACGCCCCACGCCTTTTCGTATTGGGCGCGCGTCTCCGGGTCCTCGACCGACTTATAGTCGGGGAAGAACATTGGGATGAGGCCGGCGTCGGAGGCGCCCTGCACGTTGTTCTGGCCGCGCAGCGGATGCAGGCCGGTGCCGGGCCGGCCGATCTGGCCGGTGATGAGCGCGAGCGCGATCAGGCAGCGGGCGTTATCGGTGCCGTGCGTGTGCTGCGACACGCCCATGCCCCAGAAGATGATCGAGCTTTCGGCGCGGGCATAGGCGCGCGCGACTTCGCGCAGCGTCTCGGCTTCAAGGCCGCAGATCGGCGCCATCTCCTCCGGGGTGAAAGCCTTGATGTTCTCCTTCCAGGCCTCGAAGCCCTCGACATAGGTCTGGATGTATTGCTGATCGTAGAGCTTCTCCTCGACGATCACGTTGAGCATGGCGTTGAGCATCGCCACGTCGGTGCCGTTCTTGAACTGCATCATCTTCCAGGCGTGGCGCTTCAGTGCCTGTCCGCGCGGGTCCATGACGACGAGCTTGGCGCCGCGCTTGGCGGCCTGCTTGAAGAAGGTGGCAGCGACCGGATGGTTCTCGGTCGGGTTAGCGCCGATGACGATGATGACTTCCGAGTTCTTGCACTCGTTGAAGGTCGCAGTGACGGCGGCCGAGCCGACGCCTTCGAGCAGCGCCGACACCGACGAGGCGTGGCAGAGACGCGTGCAGTGGTCGACATTATTGGTGCCGAAGCCGGTGCGCACCAGCTTCTGGAACAGATAGGCCTCTTCGTTCGAGCCCTTGGCCGAGCCGAAGCCAGCGAGCGCCTGCGGGCCGTCGCGGTCGCGGATTTTCTTGAGGCCGCCGGCGGCGCGGTCGAGCGCCTCTTCCCAGGTGGCCTCGCGGAAGTGCGTCCACGGGTTCGACGGATCGATGAATTCGTGCGGGATCTTCGGCACGCCTTCCTTGCGGATCATCGGCTTCAGCAGGCGTTGCGGATTGTGCACGTAGTCGAAGCCGAAGCGGCCCTTCACGCAGAGCCGATTTTCGTTGGCGGGACCGTCCTTGCCGCTGACGGCGACGATCTTGTCGCCCTTGATCTGGTAGGTGAGCTGGCAGCCGACGCCGCAATAGGGGCAGACGCTGTCAACGGTGCGGTCGGGCTTGCCTTTGTAGACGTTGTTCTCGTCGACCATCGTCGCCGGCATCAGCGCGCCGGTCGGGCAGGCCTGCACGCATTCGCCGCAGGCGACGCAGGTGGAGTTGCCCATCGGATCGTCGAAATCGAACACGATCTTTTCGACATGGCCGCGGCCGGCCATGCCGATGACGTCGTTGACCTGGACTTCGCGGCAGGCGCGGACGCAGAGATTGCACTGGATGCAGGCGTCGAGATTGACCGCCATCGCCGGATGGCTGCGGTCGGGCTCGGGCACGACGATGCGTTCGCGCTTAGGGAACCGGCTTTCCTCGACGCCCTGCCCCTTCACCGTCTTCCAGAATTCCGACATTGGATCGTGCGCGACCTCGGCCGCCGGCTGGTCGGTGACCAGGAGTTCGGCGACCATCTTCCGCGCCGTCTTGGCGCGGTCGGTCTGTGTCTTCACCTTCATGCCGGGTGACGGCGTGCGCAGACAGCTCGCGGCCAGCACGCGCTCGCCTTCGATCTCTACCATGCACACGCGGCAATTGCCGTCCGGGCGATAGCCCGGCTTCGGCGTGTAACAGAGGTGCGGCAGCTTGATGTCGAGGCGGCGCGCGGCAGTGAAAATGGATTCGCCGTCGCGGATGTCGATCTCGCGATCGTCGATGAAGAAGGTCTTCGCCGTAGCGCTATCGCCAACACCGGCGACCTTATCGGCCGCGACAGTGTGCGCGACCGCGGGCTTGCCGTCGCCGACGGTGCGGCCACCGGCGTTGCCCTTCTTGTCGTGTCCGTAACCGGCGGGCTTCTGTGCGTTGCCTTCAGTCATAGCGGTTTCCTCTTAACCTCTCCCGTCGCCCTGAGGTGCGAACCGCGCGAGCGGGGAGCCTCGAAGGGCCTGGGCCGGCATTGTGGCCGTCATCCTTCGAGGCCGCTTCGCGGCACCTCAGGAGGACGGATCGAGTCACCAACTCCCGAGCGGCTTGGACAACTCCTCGGGGAAATATTTCAAAACGGACAGCAGCGGGTTTGGCGCCGCCTGGCCGAGGCCGCAAATCGAGGCGTCGCGCATGGCGTTCGACAACTCGGTCAGGAGGTCCGCGTCCCACGGACCTTGCGCCATCAGCTTGGCCGCCTTCTCGCTGCCAACGCGGCAGGGCGTGCACTGGCCGCAGCTTTCATCCTCGAAGAACTTCATCAAGTTCAGGGCCACGGCCTTCATGTCGTCCTGCTCGGACAGGATGACAACCGCGTGCGACCCGACGAAGCAGCCGTATTTCTCCAACGTGCCGAAATCGAGCGGAATGTCCGCCATCGACGCGGGAAGAATGCCGCCGGAGGCGCCGCCCGGCAGATAGGCCTTGAAAACATGCCCTTCGGTCATGCCCCCGCAGAATTCGTCGATCAATTCGCGCATGGTGATACCGGCCGGCGCGAGTTTTACGCCCGGATTCTTCACGCGGCCGGACACCGAGAAGCTGCGGAAGCCCTTGCGCTCGTGGCGGCCCTGTGACGTCGCCCAGGCCGCGCCCTTCTCGATGATGTCGCGAATCCAGAACATCGTCTCGACGTTCTGCTCCAGCGTCGGGCGGCCGAACAGGCCGACCTGCGCCACGTAAGGCGGGCGATGGCGCGGCAGGCCGCGCTTGCCTTCGATCGACTCGATCATCGCCGACTCTTCGCCGCAGATGTAGGCGCCGGCGCCGCGGCGCAGGTGCAGCCGGGTATGCGGCGTGAGCTCCGCCTCTTCGAGCTTGGCGATCTCCGCGAGCAGCATCAGCCGCAGCTCGGGATACTCGTCGCGGATGTAGATGTACGTGTCGCGCGCTTCGACCACCCAGGCGGCGATGAGCACGCCTTCGAGGAAGCGGTGCGGATCGCGCTCGAGATAGTGGCGGTCCTTGAAAGTGCCCGGTTCGCCTTCGTCGGCGTTCACCGCGAACAGGCGCGGCGCGGGCTCGGCGCGCACCAGCGACCATTTGCGGCCGGTCGGGAAGCCGGCGCCGCCGAGGCCGCGCAGGCCGGCGTCGCTGACGATCTTGATCAGGTCGTCGGCGGTGCGCTTGCCTGACAGGCAGTCCGTGAGCAGCGCGTAGCCGCCGTCTTGTCTGTAGGCGTCGAAACCGATCTCCGGCGTCCAGGCATGCGCGTGCGGCTTCGCCTTCACCGCCGCTGCCACATTGTCCGGCGTCGCCTTGAAGGTCTGCACGTGGCCGACGGCGCAGACCGGCGCGTGATCGCAAGCGCCCATGCACGGCGCGTGCACGACGCGCACATCCTTGCCGAGCTTGCCGGGCAATCCCTTCAGCAGTTTGTCGGCGCCGGCCATGGCGCAAGACAGGGAGTCACAGACGCGCACGGTGACCGCAGGGGGCGGCGTCTCGCCTTCCTTCACCACATCGAAATGCGCGTAGAAGGTCGCCACCTCGTAGACCTCGGTCAGCGCCATTCTCATTTCCGCGGCGAGCGCGGTGAGATGCGCGGCGGAGAGATGGCCGTATTGGTCCTGGATGAGATGGAGATGCTCGATCAGCAGGTCGCGGCGGCGCGAGCGATCGATCAACAGGTCGCGGACTTCCTCAAGCGCGGCCAGATCGACCTGGCGGCCCTTTGGGGTGCGCGGAGTCTTGCGGCGACCCTTACGGGTGTTGTCCGACTTTCCGGGGATTTGTTGTTCTTGTACCGACATATTGCCTCCGGCTATGAAAAAACCCTTTTGAATCAATCCAAACAAGGCCCCAATACCAATCGCTTGATAGATAATTTCTATCAATCCGGTTGAAATCCTTGGATTTTTCGATCAATCTCCTGGATGAAACGACGCGCGCAACGCATTGTTTCCACCAATCGTGAGATCGTGTAGCGCGTTTCGGAATACTGCAGCTCGGATTTCAGACGTGATTGATAAGCTTGAATTCCTACTCGCGCTGGCGCGCGAGAAGCATTTCGGGCGCGCCGCCGACGCCTGCGGGGTGACCCAGCCGACGCTGTCGGCCGGCGTGAAACAGCTCGAGGACACGTTCGGCGTGCTCTTGGTCAATCGCGGCTCGCGCTTCCAGGGCTTCACGGCGGAAGGCGAACGCGTGCTCGACTGGGCGCGCCGCATCGTCGGCGACGCCCGCGCCATGCGCGAGGAGGTGCATGCGCTGCGGCATGGCCTCGCCGGGCGCCTCCGCATCGCGGCGATCCCGACAGCGCTGGCGATGGTGGAGACGCTCACGACGCCCTACCGGGCGCGCCATCCCAATGTGCAGTTCACGGTATATTCGCGCACGTCGATCGAGATCCTCACCGAGCTGGAAAACCTCGAGATCGACGCCGGGCTCACTTATCTCGATAACGAGCCGCTTGGCCGCGTCACCGCCGTGCCGCTCTACAACGAGCGCTATCGCCTCCTGGTCGCAGCCGACGCACCGCTCGGCGACCGCCAGAGCGTGACCTGGCGTGAGGCGGCTCAGGTGCCGCTCTGCCTGCTGACGCCGGACATGCAGAATCGGCGCATCATCGAGCAGTTGCTGCGCGACACCGGTATCGCGCCCAACATCACGCTCGAGTCGGACTCGATGGTCCTCCTCTATTCACATGTGCGCACTGGGCGTTGGGCGAGCGTGATGCCGGCGCGGCTCGCCACCTCGCTCGGCCTGACCGAATCCAACAAGCTGCGCGCGATTCCAATCGTCGAGCCGGAGGCGAGCCACACCATCGGCCTCGTTGCGCCGGCACGCGAGCCGATGACGCCGCTGACGGCGGCGCTCGTCACCGAAGCGCGGCGCGCTGCGCCGTTGTTGGTCGACTGAGCAGGCGCGGTCGCGCTATCATCCTTTAGTCTCATATAGCGTAGCGGCTTTCCCGCCACTCAAGCGCTGATGCGACGTTTCGCACGGCATCGCAGCGTTTGATGCGATTTCATAGTCTTTCGCAATTGCGGCATTTGAATTTTCTATCGCAGCATAGGAACAGTTTGATTGATTAGCGGCACGCCGCTTCGCACTCTCATCGATAGCCAGATCAGGAATTTACAACGATCTGGAAACAAACATCGGATGGGGAAACACCATGACCGCAGCGGATGGCACACTGCCGAGAGGCAGTGATTGGACATCTATTCTCGATCGCGAACGCATTATCGCTCAAGCCGGCTTCAATCGCTGGCTCGTTCCACCGGCGGCGCTCTGCATCCACCTTTGCATCGGAATGGCCTACGGCTTCAGCGTGTTCTGGCTGCCGCTGTCGCGCGCGCTGGGCATAACGCAGCCCAAGGCCTGCCCAGGCATGTCGCTGGGGGAGGAATTGTTCACGACGACCTGCGACTGGCGCATCGCCAGCATGGGCTGGATGTTCACGCTGTTTTTCGTCGTGCTGGGGGTGGCCGCCGCGATCTGGGGCGGCTGGCTCGAACGCGCGGGTCCGCGCAAAGCGGGCGTCGTGGCGGCGCTATGCTGGGCCGGCGGCCTCGTGCTCGGCGCCATCGGCATCATTACGCATCAACTGTGGCTGATGTGGCTCGGCTCAGGCGTCATCGGTGGCATCGGCCTGGGATTAGGCTACATCTCCCCGGTCTCGACCTTGGTGAAGTGGTTTCCCGACCGCCGCGGCATGGCGACCGGCATGGCGATCATGGGCTTCGGTGGCGGCGCGATGATCGGCGCTCCCCTCGCCGATCTGCTCATGAACTATTTCAAGACTCCGAGCTCGGTCGGCGTCTGGCAGACGTTCCTCGCCATGGGGGTGATCTACTTCTTCTTCATGATGGTCGGCGCTTTCCGCTATCGCGTGCCGCCGGCCGGCTGGCGCCCCGACGGCTGGACGCCGCCGAGCGATAGCAGGTCGATGATCACGCAACACAATGTGCACTTGCGGGATGCGCACAAGACGCCGCAGTTTTGGTTGATCTGGTGGGTGCTGTGCCTGAACGTCTCCGCCGGCATCGGTGTCATCGGCATGGCTTCGCCGATGTTGCAGGAGATCTTCGCGGGATCGTTGATCGGCTTGCCGGGCGTCCAATTCAATGCGCTTACCGGCGACCAGAAGGTGGCAATCGCGGCGATCGCCGCCGGCTTCACCGGCCTCTTGTCGCTGTTCAACATCGGCGGCCGTTTCTTCTGGGCGTCGCTGTCGGACTATATCGGGCGCAAGAACACCTACTACACGTTCTTCATCCTCGGCATCGTGCTCTACGCGTCGGCGCCGTTCTTCGCGAACATCGGCAGCAAGGCGATGTTCGTGCTAGCCTTCGGCATCATCCTCTCGATGTATGGTGGCGGCTTCGCCACCGTCCCCGCCTATCTCGCCGACATGTTCGGCACGCAGTTCGTGGGCGCCATCCACGGACGGCTGCTGACGGCCTGGTCGACCGCCGGCATCATCGGCCCGGTCGTGGTGAACTATATCCGCGAAGCGCAGCTCTCCGCCGGCGTGCCGCGCGATCATCTCTACGATACGACGATGTATATCCTCTGCGGCATGCTGGTTGCCGGCTTGATCTGCAATTACCTGATCAAACCGGTCGATGCGAAGTGGCACATGAAAGCGGAGGATGTGGCACGGCTCCAGGCGGACGGCGCGAAGGGCGCTGGCGGCGGCTCGTTCGGCATCGGCAAAGGCGGCTTCGACGCCCAGGCCGCGCTGTTCTGGGCCTTCGTCGGCATTCCGCTGGCCTGGGGTGTGTGGATCACTCTGACGAACGCGGCTAAGATTTTCTAAGCAGATAAGAACGCGGGGCGCCGTTTCCCGTCGCGGAAACGGCGCCTCTCATTGTCCAAGGCGATGACGATGGCGCGTAGCTATGTCTACGGCACAGTGCGGCAGACGCCGGGGGGCGTGGTCCATGCGGTGCGCGTGAAAGATGAGTTGCTCGGCCTCGACGAGATCGATCAACTCGCAGCCCGCATGCGTGAGCGCGTCGAGGCGCGCGGGGAAGTCACGCCGGAGGTCGTCGTCGTGCAAGGCGAACGCAAGGAAACGCTGGCTTTGTTCGGCGCGCCTTACGCGGTGAACCTGGTGCGTGCCGCGATGTTCAACGCCGCGATCCGCTGGACGCCGATCGAATTTGATTAAACGGCCCGCGATTGCCGCGGATCGTTTGCGTTTACCATCGCAGATGCATCGACCCGGCAAGCCGGGGACATCACGCCGCGACCGCAAATCAATCCACATTCCGCCGTGATCGTCATTGCTGTTGCGGCTCCGCCGGGACGGACCGGCCATGGGAGCGACATTATGACAACGCGACGACATCTCCTCATTGGAGCAGGCGCTATTGCCGCACTCGGATTCCCCAGGTTGAGGCTACCGGCGCGCGCGGAAGGCGGCCTGCCGGACTCACTGCGCGGCGAGTTCGCACACATCGAACGCGAGAGCGGCGGGCGGCTCGGAGTGGCGGTTCTCGATCCGTCATCGCAGGCGCAGGCTGGCCATCATGCCGATGACCGCTTCCCCATGTGCAGCACGTTCAAGCTGCTGGCCTGCGCGGCCGTGCTCAAACGCGTCGATGACGGTGCGGAGCATCTCGACCGGCGCATCGCGATCCAGGCCGCCGACATCGTTCCCGAATCGACTTTCATCAAGGAGAACGCCGCAGGCACCGACATGACCCTGGCCGCGTTATGCGAAGCGGCGATGACTTACAGCGACAATACGGCGGCGAACCTCATCATCGCCAGTCTCGCCAGCCCGCAGGCGGTGACCGCTTACGCGCGCTCCATCGGCGACACCATGACACGGCTCGACCGAAACGAGCCGGCGCTAAACGAGGCCTTGCCCGGCGACTTGCGCGATACGACCACGCCCTTGGCGATGGCGAAGAACATGCAGACGCTCCTGCTCGGCGACGCGCTGTCGGCTGCAGCGAAGAAGCAATTGACGGAGTGGCTCCTCGCCAACAAAACGGGCGGCACGCGCCTGCGCGCGGGGCTGCCGGCCGGCTGGAAAGTTGGCGACAAAACCGGCACGGGCGAGCGCGGCTCGACCAACGACATCGGGATCGTGTGGCCGCCGAACCGTGGGCCGGTACTTGTGGCGGTCTATCTCACCGAGACCGCGGCGCCGGCCGACAAGCGCAACGCGGCGATTGTCGCTGTGGGGCGGGCCGTCGCGGGGGCGATCGGCGCGTAGGACGCGATCACGGCGCGCGCGCTTCTCGGGTTTACCCGAGATTGGATCATGAGTGCGCACGTCGGCTATCGCCGACTTGCGTCGGCTCGCGCTTCGCGCGAGCACCTCAGGATGACGGATAGAGGTCTTCGACTCTGGTTGAGAAAACTATGCTCAACGCGCACATCGTCAGATCGCCGCTTCGAGGATCGCGGCGGTCTTCTCCGGCATGTCGAGCATCACGTGATGACCGCAGGCGAGCGCGTAGGCGGTCCAGGCCGGATCGTCCTTGAGTCGCTCGTAGATCGGCTTGAACGCGCTTGGGCTCGGGCGCTCGGTCGCGTAGACGTAGCTGCGCTTGCCGATGTCGCGATGCCTGCCGGTGAGCTTGAGTCGCTCGGAGAAGCAGCCGATCGGAAGCGGCGTCGCCAGCGCGTCGACGCGCGCGGCATCGGCGGCGTTGACGTTGAAGTAGCTGGCCGGTGGCGGCGGGATGGCGAGGCCGCCGAGGTCGCCGGCATTGGCGATGTAGCGTTGCACGTTGGCGGGAATGTTGATGTCGAAGAGTGACTGGCCGTCCTCCGGGATGAAGGCGTCGAGATAGACCAGCGAGGACACGCGCTCCGGGGCGCGGTCGGCGACGCCGGTGACGACCATGCCGCCATAGGAATGGCCGGCCAGCACCACACCGCTCAGGCCCTCCCACCGGAGGACGCCGAGCACGTCGTCGATGTGGGTGGAGAGGTTGACACTGCCGGTGAGCAGATGGGCGCGCTCGCCCTGCCCGGTCAGCGTCGGCGTGAAGACCTTATGGCCTTTGGCCCGCAGAATGTCGGCGACATTGCCGTAACACCATCCGCCGCACCAGGCGCCGTGCACGAGAACGAAGTTCGCGGGAGATGTCATGGGAGGGCCTGTGCGCTGGGACCGATCCAGAGAGTGTGAATCGGCCCCGGCGCGAAGGCAACCAGGATAAGCCGCTCGCCCCCGCGAAAGCGGGGGCCCAGCGCTCTATCCCCGCTTGCGCGGGGATGAGCGGAGCAAGCGGCGAGGCGAACGGGATATCTACTTCTTCGCGCGCGCGATGCCTTCGATAATGAGGCGCTCGGCGTCCTCGGCATCAAGCCACTTCACGACGTTCACCCACTTGCCGTGCTCGAGATCCTTGTAGTGCTCGAAGAAGTGGGCAACCTGCTCGCACATCAGCTTGGGCAGGTCCTTGTAGCTGTTGACGCCCGTATAGAAGGGATAGAGCGCGTCCACCGGCACGGCGAGGATCTTCTCGTCCTTGCCCGCCTCGTCCTCCATCAGCAGCGCGCCCACCGGGCGGCAGCGGATGACCGCACCCGGCACCACCGAATGCTGGGAAACCACCATGACGTCACAGGGGTCGCCGTCCTCGGACAACGTGTGCGGGATGAAGCCGTAGTTGCCGGGATAGAACATCGCGGTGTGCAGGAAGCGATCGACGAAGATCGCGCCCGAGTTCTTGTCGAATTCGTATTTGACCGGAACCCCGCCGAGGGGGATCTCGATGACGGCGTGGACGTCTTTCGGCGGATTGCGGCCGGTGGAGATGAGTTTCAGATCCATGGCGAGCCGCTCCGTGCGGGATGTGGTTGGTTGCATGCCGCTTCATAGGGCATGCAGATTGCCCAAACGAGACGGCCCGGGCGAAACCCGGCCATGCCAATTTGGTAAGGCGAAACTGTGAGTTCGTGAAGCGAAAATTGCAAAGATCGGCCCCGGCGCCCGCCGTCAGGGCGCCGGGTGGTACGACCGCACGTTGGTCCTAGATCGAGACCGCAGCCAGTTCGGGCAGATCGGCCGGCGCGGGGGTGCCCGCGTCGCATTCGGCGGGCGCTTTTCGCGTCGAACGCTCGTGGAACCTGACGATGCTCAGCGCCGTCTTCTGGCTCAGCTTCTTGTAGCGGTCGAAGCTGCGCGAGAGGTCGTCCGCGCTCAGGGCGCGATTGGCGGCATACATCGTGAGCAGCTCGCGCGCCGTGGTCCAGGAGCAGCCGGCGGCCTTGGCGAAGAGCAGGACCATGTCGTCGCCTTCGTCGAGCAGCGCCCGCTCGACCAGGTCGAGCGGGAAGCGGCCGAGACGGGCGAGCGCCACCGCGGTCTTCTCGAATTCCTGCGCCCGCGCCGGGGCATGGACGCTGGCCTCCGAGATCGCGCGGACGCGCAGGCGGCGGTTGGTCTCGCGCACCGCCGTCGCGTGCTCGGGCGAGGCCTCGCGCACCTCGCGCTGGATCGTGGTGGCGACGTCGTCGATGGTCTCGCGGATCGCCTCGGCGGCCTGCGGGTTGTCGGCCTCGAGCTTGGCGCGCACGGCGGCGGACGCGGTCTCCAGGAGCTTGAGGAAATACTGCCGCGGGATGTCGCTGCGCCGGCCGAGCGCCAGCGTCAGCTTGCGGTCGTTGCGGGCGCGGATGGTCAGCTTGCCGTAGCCGGCGAGCGAGAAGTGGGCGCCGTCGTTGGCGACGATCTTGTGCACGACGCGCTTGTCGCCGCGCTCGACCAGGACGTCGGTGACGGCCTCGCTCACGGTCAGCCGTTCGGCGATGGCGAGCAGATGCTCCTGGCTCTTGCTCGCGGCGTTTTCGACCAGGTCCTCGTCGGTGAGCTGGTGCGAATAAGCCAGCACCGGGCCGGCGACCGCGATCGCATCGTCGAAGGCGAGCGTGCGGACGATCCGCGGCGGCGCATTGTCCATCGCCGCCAGCCGCTGCGCCAGCTTGGCGCGCGCCGTGACCTCGATGTCGGCCGCGAGCTCACGCATCACGTCGTCGAACAGCTCGATCTGCTGCGCGGAATAGCTGCGCGATCCGGCGGCAAACAAATCGGTGATACGCAGGAGGATGCGCAGGCGGCGCTTGACGTCGCCGGCGCCGACCGCGTCGATCAGTTCGTCGAGCAGCGTGGGGTTTTCAGCTAGCGGCGGGACGTCGTTGGCGAGGGCGGCTTCGGACACGAGCACTGAGGACATGGTCACTGACTGCAATTCCACATGACGGCTGCGGCGCGGCCGCCCTTGGAAGGACAGCCGGGTGAAAGACAGAGATGACATAACGGAGAGTTGCAAAAGTTCGCTCTACCGCAACGCTGAAAAATGCCGAAAATTTTAATGAATTGGGGCGGCGCGGCGGCCAAATAAAAAGGGCCCGCTTCGCAGCGGGCCCTTTTTTCGCGAGACAGCGAAACTACTAGAACAAGCCGACGATCTTGCCGTCCTTGACGTCGATGGAATCGGCCGACGGCACCTTCGGCAGGCCCGGCATGGTCATGATCTCACCGCAGATCGCCACGATGAACTCGGCGCCGGCCGAGAGCCGCACCTCGCGCACCGGGATCGAGAAGCCGGTCGGCGCGCCCTTGGCGTCCGGGTTGGTCGAGAAGGAATACTGCGTCTTGGCGATGCAGACCGGCAGCTTGCCGAAGCCCATCTCTTCCCACTGCTTGAGCTGGTCCTTCACCGACTTGTCGGCGGTGGCGTCGTCGGCCCGGTAGATCTCCTTGGCGATCGTGCGCACCTTCTCGAACAGCGGCATGTCGTCGGGATAGAGCAGCTTGAGATCGGCCTTGCCGCTGTCGATGATCTTGACCACCGCCTTGGCGACATCGGCCGCACCCTCGCCGCCCATGGCCCAGTGATCGGCCATCAGCGCCTCGACGCCGAGCGCCTTGCACTTCTCCTTGACGAGATTGATCTCGGCATCGGTGTCGGCGGAGAAGCGGTTGATCGAGACCACCGCCGGCAGGCCGAACTTCTTGATGTTCTCGACATGGCGTTGAAGGTTGGACATGCCGGCTTCGAGCGCCTTCAAGTCTTCCTTCTTCAGGTCGGCCTTGGCGACGCCGCCGTGCATCTTCAAAGCGCGGATGGTGGCGACGATGACGACGCAGTCGGGCGTCAGGCCCGCCTTGCGGCACTTGATGTCGATGAACTTCTCGGCGCCCAGGTCGGCGCCGAAGCCGGCTTCCGTCACGACGTAGTCGGCGAGCTTGAGCGCGGTGCTCGTCGCCGACACCGAGTTGCAGCCGTGCGCGATGTTGGCGAAGGGGCCGCCGTGGATGAAGGCGGGCGTGCCTTCCAGCGTCTGCACCAGGTTCGGCGCGATGGCGTCCTTCAGGAGCGCGGCCATGGCGCCGTGCGCGTTGAGGTCCTTGGCGCGGATCGGCTTACGCTCGCGCGTGTAGGCGACGATGATGTTGCCGAGGCGCTCCTTGAGATCCTCGAGATCCTTGGCGAGGCAGAAGATCGCCATGACTTCCGAGGCCACGGTGATGTCGAAGCCGGCCTCGCGCGGATAGCCGTTGGCGACGCCGCCGAGCGAGCAGACGATCTCGCGCAGCGCACGGTCGTTCATGTCCATGACACGGCGCCAGACCACGCGGCGGCTATCGATGCCGAGGGCGTTGCCCCAGTAAATGTGATTGTCGATGAGCGCCGAGAGCAGATTGTGCGCCGAGGTGATGGCATGGAAGTCGCCGGTGAAGTGGAGGTTGATGTCCTCCATCGGGATCACCTGCGCATAGCCGCCGCCGGCCGCGCCGCCCTTCACGCCGAAGGACGGGCCGAGCGATGGCTCGCGTAAGCAGAGCATCGCCTTCTTGCCGATGTAGTTGAGCGCGTCGGTGAGGCCGACCGTGGTGGTCGTCTTGCCCTCACCCGCCGGCGTCGGCGAGATCGCGGTGACGAGAATCAGCTTGCCGTTCGGCTTGCTGGCCATCGACTTCACGTAATCCATCGACACCTTGGCCTTGTAGTGGCCGTAAGGGTCGAGGTTCTCGGCGGCGATGCCGAGCTTTTCCTTGGCGATCTCCATGATCGGCCGCTTGGTGGCGGCCTGCGAGATCTCGATGTCGGACTTCGGATTTTGATGCTGCGAGGCGGGCATGGTGCGTTTCCAATATGTTGGCAATTTAGGGATTGGTCATTCCGGGGCGCGAGCGCCGCGAGCGAACCCGGAATCCAGAGATGTTCGAATGCGCTTCTGGATTCCGGGTCCGCCGCTTCGCGGCGTCCCGGAATGACACCGGGTTAGGCGTCAGGTAAAAATCGCCCCCTTGGCGACATTGGCCGACGTCGCCCATTCGCCGGCTTCGATCTTCTTGCCGTCGGCCGGCTGCACGCGGGTGACCTTGAAGCGGCCGTCGGCGCAGACGACGGTGATGCCGTCGGCTTCCACCGCGACGATCTCGCCGAGCTTGCCGGCGATGCCCTTCGGGTCCTTCGCCGGGATCGGCTTTGCGTCGAAGATCTTCAGCGTGACGCCGTTGAGCGTCGTCCAGGCGCCGGGCGCCGGATTGCAGCCGCGGATGAGGCGGTCGATCTGCTCCCACGGCTTGCCCCAGTCGATCTTGGCATTGCCGGCGCGGCAGAGGCCTTCGTAGGTGGCCTTCGATTCATCCTGCTTGATGCGCGGGGCCTTTCCGGCCTTCACCAGATCGACCGACTCCAGCATCGCTTCGACGCCCATCGGAAACAGGCGGTCGAAATAGACGGTGCCGAGCGTGTCGGTGTTGGAGATCGGCGTCGTCTTCTGGATGAGCACGTCGCCGGTATCGAGACCGTTGTCCGGCCAGAAGATCGACAGGCCGGTTTCCGTCTCGCCCTTGATGATCGGCCAGTTGATCGCCGAGGCGCCGCGATAGGCCGGCAGCAGCGACGGGTGATATTGGATCGAGCCGTACGTCGGCAGATTGAGGAATTCCTCCGGCACGAACAGCGTGACGAAGGCCATCACCTGAAGGTCGGGCTTGAGCTCTTTGAACTGCTCGATGACCTCGGGCTTCTTGTAGCTGTCCGGCTGATACACCGGCAGATTGGCGGCGAGCGCGGCTTCCTTGAGCGGATCGGCCTTGGCGCCCGGCTTCTCCGGCGCGACATAGACCGCGATCACATTGTCACCGCGCTTGAGCAGCGCTTCCAGCACGGCTTTGCCGAAAGCCTGCTGGCCATGAACGACGATACGCATCTTAGACTCTCCCCAAATACTTTCTTACCTCTCCCCTTTTGGGGGGAGAGATCGACTTCCGAGCGCCAGCGAGGAAGCCGGGTGAGGGGGCGCCGCCATTTTAATGGTGAGTCCCCCTCACCCGCCTCGCGCCTGCCGGCGCTCGGCACCCTCTCCCCGCAAGCGGGGAGAGGGAAGTTACGCCGCCTTCTCTTCCTTCTTCGGCGCGCTGAGAGCGCCGGAGTTCTTGATCTCGGCAATATCCTTGGCCGAGAACTTCAACACGTCTTTCAGGATCTCGTCGGTGTGCTCGCCCAACAGCGGCGAACGCGTCACTTC
>DATARB010000004.1:0-11241 GCA_036264375.1 Pseudolabrys sp. | reverse complement strand
GGCGTAGATCCGGCGGTCGTGCAGTGAAGGAGTGCGTTCTTACCTGGGGAGATCTCGCCTTGTGCCTGAAAGGGCGACGGTGTCGAGCCGGAGCGAGAAGTCAGCAGAGGCCGTAGTAGTCGGTGGGAAGGCTGCAAAGCCGACCCACAGGTGAAGGGCCGAACGAGAGGGAGTGTTCAACTCCATGCCGATGTGGCGAGCATTGCGTCAGATGCCTGCGCAAGCAGGGCGGCTCGAGGAAGGGCGCGGTGAAGCCGAGTCCTATTCGGGCAGTGACGAAGCTCGTCGCCCGCGGCATAGCTCGGAGAGCACAGGGTCATCATGACACCTCAACCTCTTGAGCCGCCCGGTGCGGACCCGCATGCCGGGTGGTGTGGGAGGGGAGGAGCCGCAAGGCTCCCCCCTATCCCGATCCGGCGAGTTCACTCCGCCGGCGTCAGGCTGGCTTCCTTGAGCGCGTAATGATCACCATCACGCGTGAAGGCCAAGCGCCGCTTATGGAATGCGGCGAGTGTCGAGCGGTGGCCGATGGAGACGATGGTCGCGTGCGACAGCCGCTGCTCGAGCAGCTTGTAAAGCGCGGCCTCGGCCGGCTCGTCGAGCGAGGCCGTGGCCTCGTCGAGGAACAGATAATCCGGCATGTGTAAAAGCGCGCGGGCGACGCCGAGCCGCTGCTGCTCGCCCAGCGACAGCATGCGATTCCAATGCGCCTCCTCTTCGATCCGCTCGGCCAAGGCCGGCAAGCCGACAGCGGCGATCAGCTCCGCCACATGGGCGGTATCGAACTGTCCAGGCTCCGCGGGATAGGCGACCGCGGCGGCCAGCGGTGCGATCGGGAAATAGGGCCGTTGCGGCAGGATCATCACCTTGGCGTTCTTCGGCACTGTGATGTGCCCGGAGCCGAACGGCCAGACGCCGGAGAGCGCACGGAACAGCGTGGACTTGCCGGCGCCGGAAGGGCCGGTCACCAGGACCTGCTCGCCGAGGCCGATCGAGAGATCGCTGGCGTTCACCAGCGGCACACCATTCGGCAGACGCACGGAGAGATCCTTGAACGTGACGGCGGATGCGTCGGCTGTCGTCACGGCGATCCCTGTCTCCGTCGTCCCCACTGCGCGCGCGGCGGCGACCGAGCGGTCGAAGCCTTCAAGACGCGCGATGGTCGCGCGGAAGTCGGCCAAGCTGCGATACAGGCTGACGAACACGGACAGCGAGTCCTGCACCCGGCCGAAGGCATTCGCGGTCTGCATCAGGCCGCCGAGCTGGACGGCGCCGGCAAAATAGGCCGGGCTCACCATGATGAAGGGGAACACGACGGCGGCCTGCGAGTAGCCGGCGGTGAAGAAGGTCAGCTTCTTCTGCCGCGTCATGATCGCCATCCAGTTGGAGACGACATTACCGAAGCGGAACAGCAGCCGGTCGCGCTCGGCGGTTTCCCCGTCAAGCAAGGCGATCTGCTCGGAGTTCTCGCGCACGCGCACGAGATTGAAACGGAAGTCCGCTTCGTAGCGCTGCTGCTGGAAATTCAGCGCGATCAGCGGCCGGCCGATAAGATGCGTGATGGCGGTGCCGAGGACGGCGTAGATGAGCGCCGCCCACAGCAGATAGCCGGGGATGGTGAAGTGCATTCCGAACAGATGCAGGGGCGCCTCCGCCGAGAGACCCCAGAGGATGATCGTGAAGGAGAACAGTGTCACCGCCGAGTTGAGCAACTGAAGGCCGATGCTCAACGTGAGCTGGATGAAGGAGGCGATGTCCTCGGCAATACGCTGATCGGGGTTGTCGGCTGAGTCGCCGAGAAGCTGCATGCGGTAATGATTGGCGCCGGCCATCCAGTGGTCGAGATAGGTGCGGGTCAACCAGCGGCGCCATCGGATCTGGAGCCATTGATTGAGATAGAGTTGATAGACGGCGAGCAGGATGAAGGCCGCGGCCAGTACGCAGAAGTAGCCAAGCTGGTGGACGAAGGCGCTCCAGTTCCGGTCCTGGAGCGCGTTGTAGAATTGCGCGTTCCAAGTGTTCAGCAGCACCGTGATGCCGACGATCGACAATTCGATGGCGATCACCGCGGCGAGCAGCAGCCGCCCGGTCCAACGATCCTCAGAGCGGAAATATGGACTGGAGATGCGCCAGACGGTGGCGAGGGTCGCGATGATGCCTCTCACGGGAGGTCTCCTGTTGGGTCCGGGCGATTCGCCGGACGGGCAGAGGGGTCGTTGAACGCGGCCTGTGTGCGTGGCGGCGGTGCGAAGGTTGCGCGCGGCCCTGTTTCGGCCGGGCCACGTAGCGCGCCAGTTAGATCACGAATTTCCTCATCCATACATGAACTTAACGTAATGTATTAGCCAAAAGTTGATCATCATGCGTGGTCCGCGTCGCCCTGGTCTTAGCCGAACTATCTATGGAGTGGGCCGGCAAAGCGCACCGTCGTGTCCGTGACGACGTCACGTCGCATGCAAAGGGCGTGCGAATACGACATCCCGGCGAAGCGTAAGATCGAAATGATCGTTATAAATCGGTGACATAGGCGTCACTTTTAGACGAAAGTCTATTAATTGAGTGCATCTTTGCCCGATGGTCAGCGTGACGTCAGAACGCGGCGAAAGTTCAACGCGACAAGCAGTGCAGGCTGTCATTTGTTGCAAAAATTTTGCTGAAGATTTTTTGAAGCCTTGCGTTGCATCGGGAACACAATCTAGTGTGCCGCGCAAGAAAAGGCGCATGCGCATCGATGTCGACCAAGGCATCAGCGGATAGACGCCTCTAAAAAATTATAAGAATCGCACATCATCCCTCGGGAGGGGACACATGACTGATCGCTTCTTCTCGAAGTCGCTCGACCGCCGCACGGTGCTTAAAAGCGCCGCACTCGCCGGCGTTGCGCAGATCGCTTCGCCCTTCGTCATCACCGCGCGCGCCGCCGACACGGTCAAGATCGGCCTCGATAATCCGCTGACGGGCACCTACGCGGCGGTCGGCAAGAACGAGTTGATCGGTTGCCAACTCGCGGTCGAGCAAATCAACGCCAAGGGTGGCATTCTCGGCCGCAAGGTTGAACTGCTTGTCGAGGATTCGACCAGCGGCGACGCCGGCACCGCGGTGCAAAAGGCGCGCAAGCTGATCGACCGCGACAAGATCGACTTTCTGCTTGGCAACGTGAACTCCGCCTTGGCGGCGGCCATGGCGAATGTCGCCTACGAAAAGGGCATCTTCCATGTTGTGCCGGGCGGTCACACCGACCCGGTCACAGGCACCAACTGCCACTGGAACGTCTTCCGCGTCTGCAACACGACGCAGATGGAAGCGAACGCTGTGGCCAGCTCGCTGATCAAGAATGCGGGCAAAAAATGGTACTACATCACGCCGGACTACGCGTTCGGCCACACCCTGCAGGCTGGGCTGGAAGTGGCGGCGGCAAAGTTGGGCGGCACCAAGCTCGGCGGCGATCTGACCCCTCTCGGCACCACCGATTTCTCCTCCTACCTGATCAAGGCGCAGGCCGCGAATCCGGACGTGATCATCTTCCTGCATGCCGGCGACGATATGATCAACGCCCTCAAGCAGGCGGTGCAGTTCGGCCTCAACAAGAAATTCCATCTTGCCGGTGCTCAGCAAGAACTGGAAGTGATGATCGGCCTGCCGCCGGAGGCCCGCATCGGAACGTGGGTGTTTGAGTGGTATTGGAAACAGCCCAATGTGCCGCACGTGAACGAGTTCGTGGACGCGATCCGCAAGAAGACCGGCGGCCACGTTCCCACCGCGCGCACGTGGTTCGGTTTCGCCTCGACTTGGACCTGCGCGCTCGCCGCCAACGGTACCAAGTCGCTCGAAGCACAGAAGATGGCGAAGTTCCTGCAGGGGTTCAAACTGCCGCCGGAAGTTGCGCTGATGCCCGATGGCGCCTTCTACCGCTCCGGTCAGAACCAGCTCATACCGAACCTCTATGTCGGGGAAGCCCAGGCGCAAGGCAGCGATCCCGAGGATCTCTTCAATGTGAAGGAGATCGTCAAGGGAATCGACGCCGCCGGAACTCTGGAAGAGACCGGCTGCAAGATGACTTGGCCGGCCTAAAAATCGCGCGAGCCGGGCGGCGCCGCGCTATCGCGGCGTCCGGCAGCACGGTGGCAGCCACCATTGGCCAACCCTTTCCGATTCACTGAGTGTGGGGACCGCATTCGCGCACGCCGTCTACTGTGCGGCTTGACGATGTACCGGTCATGATACGCATCACAGCATGACGCAACTCATCCTCTTCAACGTCTTCAACGGCCTGATTGTCGGTGCGTTCTACGCGCTCATGGCGCTCGGGCTGTCGCTGATCCTCAATCTGTCAGGCGTGATTAATTTCGCCCATGGCGGGTTTCTGGCGATCGGCGGCTATCTCGCATTCACGCTCATCCCCTATGTCGGGTTCTGGGGCGCGCTGATCCTGGCGCCGTTCCTGACCGCGTTCATGGGCCTGCTCGTCGAGCGCGTGCTGATCCGCAGGCTTTACGGACGCGATCCGCTCTACAGCCTGCTGCTCACGTTCGGGCTCGCATTTATGTTCGAGGACGGCACGCGCTTCATCTGGGGCGCGCAGAGCCTGCCGTATCAGGTGCCAGGCTGGCTCTTGTCGCCGCTCTCCGGTGACTATTTCTTCCTGACAGGCTATCGCCTGTTCATGGTCGTGATCGTGGCCGTCGCGGTGGCCGCGCTGTTCGTGATCCTGAACTGGACCCGGCTTGGCATCCGCATCCGGGCCGGTACGCTCGATCTCGAGACGGTGTCCGTGCTCGGCGTCAATGTGCGCGTGCTGCGCAACATGAATTTCGGCCTCGGCATCTATCTCGCCGGCCTTGCCGGCGTGCTCGCGGTCGGCCAGCTCGGGCTGCAGCCGACCATCGGCTCGTCGCTGATCATGCCGAGCTTCGTCGCCATCATTGTCGGCGGCCTCGGCAGTCTGCCTGGCACACTGCTCGGCGGTCTTTTGATCGGCGTGGCTTCGGGTGTGACCACGGTGTTCTTTCCCTCGGCAACGGAAGCGGTGATGTACGTGATGATGGCTGCGGTGCTTTTGGTGCGTCCGCGCGGGCTGCTGGGTGAGGAAGGACGATTCTGATGGGGCCCGTCGATCTTCAGAAACAGGCGCCGAACGTCGCTGTCTGGCTGCTGCTGTTGGCCATGCCGTTCTGGCTGCCGGCCGTCGGCGGCTATGTCGAGCTCGGCAGCCGTGTCGTCGTGCTCGGCCTCGCCGCCATGGCGCTCAACTTCCTGCTCGGCTACACCGGCGTGCTCTCATTCGGCCACGCCGCTTATTTCGGTCTCGGCGCCTATGGCGCCGGCATGACCATCCGCTACCTCGTGCCGAGCACGAGCCTAGGTATTGTCGTCGGCATGCTGGTCGGCACGATTGCCGGCGCCATCATCGGTCCGCTCATCATCCGTCTGCGCGGCGTCTACTTCGCGATGGTGACCATCGCCTTCGGCCAGGTTTTCTATTTCATTGCCTTCCGCTGGAATTCCGTCACCGGTGGTGACGACGGCCTCACCGGCTGGACGCGGCAGCCGCTCAATCTCGGCTTTGCGACCATCGACATCCAGAACGATTCGCGCGCCTTCTATTATCTGGTCCTCGTGGTCTTCGCGATTGCCGTTGGCGTAATGGCCTGGCTCTTGCGCTCGCCCTTCGGCCGCACGCTCATCGCCATTCGCGAGAACGAGCGGCGGGCGCGCTTCCTCGGCATCCCGGTCGACCAGCATATCTGGATCTCGTGGGTGATCTCCTGCGCCTTCGTCAGCTTGGCCGGCGCGCTCTACGCGCTCTTGAATAACTTCGTCGATCCACGCGCGCTCTATTGGACCCAGTCGGGCGACTTCGTGATCATGGCGGTGCTCGGCGGCATGCGCTCGTTCTGGGGCCCGCTGATCGGGGCGGCGATCTTCGTCGTTCTGCAAGACTATCTGTCGAGTCAGACGGAGAACTGGATGTCCTTCGTCGGGCTGTTCTTCGTGCTGGTCGTGCTGTTCTTCCCGCGCGGCGTGCTCGGCATCATCCGGCGCAAGGTGACAACATGAGCCTGTTGCGTGTCGAGAACGTCTCCAAGCATTTCGGCAGCCTCGTCGCCGTCGACCAGGTGTCGATGACGGTCGAGCCGGGCGAGCTGCGCGCGGTGATCGGCCCGAACGGCGCCGGCAAGACGACTTTCTTCAACCTCATCAGCGGCTTTCTCACGCAGACCTCCGGCCGCATCGTCTTCGACGGCGAAGATGTGTCGAACATGCTGCCGGCGCGCCGGGTGTGGCGCGGCATGGCCCGCACGTTCCAGATCACCGAGGTCTTTCCGGAACTGTCGGTGCGCGAGAACCTGCGCGTGCCGGTCGAGGTCGCGGCCGGTCATCGCCTGAGCCCCTGGATGTCGGGCGACGCCAATGACGAGATGCGCGCCCGCGTGAGCGAACTGCTCGACATGGGCGGCTTGAGCGAGAAGGCCGACCGGCTTGTCGGCGAGCTCAGCCATGGCGACCAGCGCGCCACCGAGATCATGATGGCGCTGGCGCTCAAGCCGCGCCTCCTGCTGCTCGACGAGCCGACCGCCGGCATGGGCGATCAGGAGACCTACGACATCACGCAGCTCATCCGGAAACTGCACCGCAACGAGAAGCTCACCATCGTGTTGATCGAGCACGACATGCGCGTCGTCTTCCATCTCGCCGACCGCATCATGGTGCTGGCCGAAGGCAAGATGCTCGCCGAAGGCACGCCGAAGGAGATCGCGGCCAACGAAGTCGTGCAGGCGGCCTATCTCGGGAAGGCCGCGGCATGAGCACCGTCGTTCTGGAAGCCGAGAACCTCCACACCTTCTACGGCAAGAGTCACATCCTGCATGGCGTCAGCCTCGAGCTGCGCGAGGGCGAGATCGTCACGCTGCTCGGACGCAACGGCGCCGGCAAGACCACCACGCTGCGCAGCCTGATGGGTCTGACGCCCGCGCGCGAGGGCGTGGTGCGCGCCTTCGGACACGCCATCACCGAATGGCCGCCGTATCGTATCGCCACGCTCGGAGTCGGCTACGTGCCGGAAGGGCGCAAGATCTTCCCCAACCTGACGGTCGAGGAGAACCTGAAGGTCCCGGTCGACAGGCCGGGCCCGTGGACCATCGCGCGCGTCTACGACCTGTTCCCGCGGCTGGCGCAACGCAAATCGAACAAGGGGCGCCAGCTCTCCGGCGGCGAGCAGGAGATGCTGGCCATCGCTCGCGCCCTGCTGCTCAATCCCAAGGTGATCATGCTCGACGAGCCAAGCCAGGGATTGGCGCCGCTGATCGTCCAGGAAGTATTCAGGGTCGTGACCTCCGCGCGCGCCGAGGGCATCTCGGTGCTCCTGGTCGAGCAGAATGTGCGCGCGGCGGTCGAGGTCGCCGATCGTGCCTACGTGCTCGACGACGGCAAGGTGGTCTATTCCGGCAGCGCCGCCGAGTTCGCCAAAGACGAAGAGCGCGTCCGCGCTCTGGCGGGCGCCAGCGCCGAGGTCTGGGAGCCGGAAGGCTCGCACGCCTAAGCGACTGATTGAGAATGGAGGCGCGGCCTTCAACCCGCCCCGCCACGCGCAAGCGCGCGTGGGGGGAGGGGAACGGAGCGCTGCTGCCATTCTCAAACCGTCTCTAAGGCCCCGCTTTCCGATTTCACAAAATCTGTTTGCGCAAAGCGCCGTACCCGAAGGGTGCGGCGCTTAAGCGCATTTGGGCGCCCTGCCGTAGCGCGGTGGGGGTAGCGCCGCCCTTTTGCGTGGGAGACACACGCAATGCGGTAGTTTTTGGCTTGTCCACACTTAAAAATAAATACAGACTAAGGGATAAGGCTTCTGTGTTTATTGACTGTAAAAACACAAGAAAAGCCGAACGAGGAAAGGCCTGACAGCCCAGGGAGGGAAAGCGAATGGCCAACAATAAGCAAACTACGTCTGCGACTCGCCGCAAATTTCTCGGCGGAGCCGCCGTTGCCGGCGTGGCGACGATTGCCGCACCCGCGGTCGTCAAAGCGCAGGGCGCAATCAGCATGCGCTTCCAGAGCACGTGGCCGTCCAAGGATATCTTCCACGAATACGCGCTCGACTTCGGCAAGAAGGTCAACGACATGACCGGAGGCGACCTCAAAATCGAGGTGCTGCCCGCCGGCGCGGTGGTTCCCGCCTTCGGCCTGCTCGATGCCGTCTCCAAGGGCGTGCTCGACGGCGGCCACGGCGTGCTCGTCTATCACTACGGCAAGAACACCGCCTTGGCGCTGTGGGGCTCAGGTCCGGGCTACGGGATGGACGCCAACATGCTGCTTGCCTGGCACAAGTACGGCGGCGGCAAGGCGCTCCTCGAGAAGATTTACGCGACCATCGGCGCCGACGTCGTGTCGTTCCCCTATGCGCCGCTCTACTCGCAGCCGCTCGGCTGGTTCAAGAAGCCGATCCAGAGCGTGGACGACTTCAAGGGCCTGAAGTACCGCACCGTCGGCATCTCGATCGACCTGTTCACGGCCATGGGCGCCGCGGTGAATGCGCTTCCCGGCGGCGAAATCGTCGCGGCGATGGACCGCGGCCTGCTCGACGCGGCCGAGTTCAACAATGCTTCGTCGGATCGCGCGCTCGGCTTCGCCGACGTCTCCAAGATCTGCATGCTGCAAAGTTTCCATCAGAACTCCGAGCAGCTCGAGATCAGCTTCAACAAGACGAAGTTCAACGGTCTTCCGCCGAAGATGAAGGCCATCATCGAAGGCGCGGTCGAGGCCTGCTCGCAGGACATGCAGTGGAAGGCGATCGATCGCAATTCGCAGGACTACATCACGCTGCAAACGCAGGACAAGGTCCGCTTCTTCAAGACGCCGGATCCGGTCCTCAAAAAGCAGCTCGAATTGTACGACGAGATCACCAAGAAGTACCTGGGCACGAACCCGCTCTTCAAGGAGATCATCGAGTCGCAGATTGCTTTCGCCAAGCGGGCGACGCGATGGGAGCAGGACTACATCACCAACCGCAGGATGGCGTTCGACCACTACTTCGGTCCGAACGGGAAACTGCCTGTCTGACGGCGCGCTGAACTGACAAAGCACCGTTCCGCGCGAGTGGGATGGTGCTTTGTTGTCGTCACCCCTGTCTTGCGAACGGCGACTGAACAATGAACGTCCAACGCGTTCTGTACACGATCGACGGCATCAGTACGTGGTTCGGCAAGGCGGCCGCCTGGCTGATCATGATCCTGATGACGGTCGTCTGCGTCGAAGTCGTGAAGCGCTATCTCTTGAACGCGCCGACGGCCTGGATTTTCGATCTCGACAACATGCTCTACGGCACGCTGTTCATGCTCTGCGGCGCCTACACACTGGCGCAGAATGCCCATGTCCGCGGCGACTTCCTCTATAGCTCGATGCGGCCGCGGATGCAGGCCGCGCTCGACCTTGTGCTCTATGTGGTCTTCTTCGTCCCCGGCATCGCCGCGCTCATCTACGCCGGCGCCGACTACGCGGCCGACTCCTGGCGCATCGCCGAACATTCCAACGTCACGTCCAACGGGCCGCCGGTCTATCATTTCAAGACGGTCATTCCGGTCGCGGGCGCGCTGGTGATGCTCCAGGGCGTCGCCGAGATCATTCGCGCCGCGGTCTGCCTCAAGACCGGAGAATGGCCGAGCCGTCTGCACGACGTCGCGGAGACGGACGTCATCGAAGAACAGCTCGCGCACAGCGAATATGTCGACGACGAATCGCGCAAGATCGCGATCGAGCGCGCCAAGGAGATCGACGAAGTGGCGCGGCAGCGCGGCATGGGCGGAGACCTCAACACATGAGCGACCCCGCACTCGGACTTTTGATGCTCGGCCTCATCGTGGTCGTGATCATGATGGGATTCCCGACGGCCTTTACGCTGATGGGCCTCGGGATGTTCTTCGGTTTCATCGCCTTCTACGATCCGACGCACCTGTTCACCGAGAACAAGGTGTTCGAACTGATGGTCCAGCGCACTTACGGTGCGATGACCAACGACGTGCTCATCTCCATCCCGCTTTTCGTTCTGATGGGCTACGTGATGGAGCGCGGCGCGCTGGTCGACAAGATGTTCTATTCGATCCAGCTCGCATTCCGGAAAGTGCCGGCCTCGCTCGCGGTGGCGACGCTGATCGTGTGCACCTTCTGGGGCATCGCGTCCGGCCTGGTCGGCGCTGTGGTGGTGCTGATGGGCGTCATCGCCTTCAATCCCATGCTGCGTGCCGGCTACGACGTGAAGCTCGCCTCCGGCGTCATCACAGCCGGCGGCACGCTCGGCATTCTCATTCCGCCGTCGGTTATGATCATCGTCTACGCCGCGGTCGCCGGCCAGTCCGTGGTGAAGCTCTACGCGGCAGCGATGTTTCCGGGCTTCTTCCTGTCGTTCCTTTATCTCATCTACATCGTCGGCTGGGCGATGATTAACCCGAAGATCGCGCCGCCGTTGCCGGAAGAGCAGACGCGCGTCCCGGTGCCCCACTGGATGCGCAAGTTCCAGGCGGCCTATTCGAACAACGTCTTCGTCGGGCTGCTGACGGCTTTGATCTCGCCGTCGAAAGCGATGGTGATCGACACCGGGCAGGGCCGTCTCACCTATGTGCAACTGATCAAGAATTTCGCGGCGACGCTCGTGCCCTTCATCCTGACCGCGGGGACACTTGCGCTGGTCTGGTGGTACGTCGTCATTCACCAGCAGGCTGGGCCCGAAGCCGTTTACTCCGGCCTGGAGCAACTCGGCACGCCGGGGCTCGGCAGCGGGCCGGCGACGCCGGCCGAGCTCGGTCCCCCGCAGGGCTTCTATCTGTGGTTCGGCATCATCGCGGCGATCTGCGTGCTTTTGCAGGTCCGCTACTACGCGAGACTCGACGCCGACCGCCTGCAGGTGATCAAACTGCTCTCGTCGTCGATCATGCCGCTCGGCCTTCTCACCGTCATCGTGCTGGCCGTCATTTTGTTCGGCATTACGACGGCGACCGAGTCCGCCGGCGTCGGCGCGGCCGGCGCTTTCCTGCTCGCGCTTCAGGCGCGCACACTCGACTGGAAGCGCACCAAGGAAGCCGTGTTCCTGACGGCGAAGACCACCGCGATGGTGTGCTGGCTGTTCGTCGGCTCGGCCCTGTTCTCCGGGGTGTTCGCAATCCTCGGCGGGCAGGCCCTGGTCGAGCAGTGGGTGCTGTCGCTGAACATGTCGCCCATCCAGTTCATGATCCTGTCGCAGGCGATCATCTTCGT
>DATARB010000003.1:0-9076 GCA_036264375.1 Pseudolabrys sp. | reverse complement strand
GAACTGGATGAAGGACGCCGCCGACGCCAAGGGCCTGCCGATGTCCAAGGACGAGAGCCGGCAGATCGTCTACGGCATGCCCTATGACGAGTGGCGCGCGAAACACCAGAAGGACGCGAGCCCCGACCAGAAGGCGGCGTTCGAGAAGACCAAGCCGCAGCATTGAGAATCTGCCCGGCGTCGCACCGCGATGCCAATGCAAGCCTTTTTTCCCAGCTGTCCCGCGCTTGTGAACAGTGTGGATGACCGCCGCCTTTCCTTGACCCGGAGGCGCTCAAATCCGAAAGCTTTGGTCCAAAGCTGACGGACGTTGTCCCTTGGCGACGAGTTGAAGGAGAGTTCGATGCCTGCCACAGCCGCGGTCGAAAAAGAAGAAAAGGCAGAAGCCGCCCATCGCTTCGCCAAGGACCAGCTCAAGTCCATCATCGAGCGCATTGAGCGGCTCGAAGAGGAGAAGAAGGCGACCTCGGACGACATCCGCGACGTCTATGCCGAGGCCAAGGGCAATGGCTTCGACACCAAGGCCCTGCGCGCGGTCGTGCGTATGCGCAAGATGGACTCTGACGAGCGCCGCGAGCAGCAGGAGGTCCTCGACACCTATCTGAACGCGCTCGGGATGTTGCAGTAAGTCATCGCGCGAGGGAATCGCGTCTTGCTACGCCTGTGATCGCCCGCGAAAGCGGGCGATCCGGTAATCTCCGGCAGCATGCGTGTCTACTGGATGCCCCGCTTTCGCGGGGCATGACAGCAAGCATTGCCGCGCAACCAGTTCCGTTGATTTACCGCAACGACGCGGTCGTCTGCGTCGTAAATGTCGCCGTCGATAGGAACACCACGGCACTGCCGCTGAAGCGGTCGGTGACTACGCCGAACGTTGGATCGGCCGAGAAGCTTATCATCACCGATTGCGCCGGCTTGTAGAACAGGCTCTGCAACGGCCGCGGATCCAGTTCGCCGCTCTGCGTTGCTATCATGTCGCCGCTGACGCTCGGCGTCAGCACCGCGGCGCGCATCCACGGGCTGTCGGGGCGCTGTCCGCCGGCGGTCATGTCCGAAGGAACGGTGGACTTCGCCACCACGCTGCTGTTGCCGAAACCGGGCACGACCATTGCCTCATGCGTTACCTGCGGCGGCGCCTCGCCCATCGGCCGTATGCGCGCCGCGCGCGGCGTCGGTTCGGTCGCTTTGGCCTCGGCATAGGCGAGGGCGTCCTGGCCGATACTGCCGGTGGCCGCCGGTTCGGCGGCATCGAAGGGCGAACGCGCGGCCGGAAGCTGCGCATCGACGGCGGGGCTTTGCCACATCCCCCGCGCGTCGAAGACATTGTTAGCGGTCGACGCCGTCGTGAAGACCGGCGCTTCCTGTTGCGGCATCGCCGCTCCCGCTGCAGCGACCTGGACCGGCGATTGCTTGGGACGCGACGCAGGAAGCGGGACCACGCGCTCGGGGATCACCGGCTTCGGCTGCGTCAGAGCGGCGACGGCGCTCTTCAGGCGGCCACCCTTGGGCGCTGCCTCAGCCTGTTGCTGCTCGTCGTTCTCTTCGTCCGTGTCCGCCTGCTTGCCGAGATTGAACAGGCTGGCGAACAGGCTGCGCTCCTGCTTCGGTCCCTGGCGGACCACGTTCTCCGCCTCCTGTTCCTGACTGGCGGTGATCGCGCCGGCCGCGCGCGCGGCTTCGAGCGAGTTCATGTTCGGCGCATTGCCGCGCCGCTCCGCGTCAGCCAACGCCAAAGCGTAGCCCGGCAGCGGGCGGCCGCCGGAGGGCACATGCACCGTGCGGCCGTTCGGGAACACCTTGGAGAGCTGCGCATAGGTCATGCGCGGCCAATGGCGGATGGTGCCGGTGTCCATATGCACAAAGGGCGAACCGGAGGTCGGATAGAAACCGACGCCGCCGCGCTGGAGCTGCAAGCCCACTTCGCGGATCTTCGCCAGCGGCACGCCCGGGATGAAAAAGTCCATCGCATGGCCGGCGGTGTGCTGGCTCACCTGCGCTACCCCGCTCGATCGCGCGCGCAACATGGCGTTGGTCGCCGGCGAGCGATAGCCGCACACCACCTGGATCGGCTGGGTTCCACCGACCTCGCGATAGGTCTCCCACAGGAGATCGAACAGGTGCGGGTCCATGCGCGTTGACTGTTGCTTGCGCCAATCGCGCATGAACCAGTCGAGTTTCTTGAGCGCAGCGTCGTCATAGCGGCCGTCGCGCTTGTACGTGATGGTGATGTCTTCGCCGGTATGGAGATGATGGAAGGAGAGGGTGCGGGTGTCGCCCTCGGCTATCGCATTCTGAAGGGCGCTATTTGCGCCGAGCAGGAAAAACCCGGCCGCGCTGACGCGAGCGCCGGCACGCAGTATTATTTTCAACAGAGATAGCCGACGCGCGGCACTCACTGGCACAGTTTGTTTTCCGCGTTTTGCCGTCCCATGATCGGCGCAACGCCCCGCAAGGCGTCGCGACGACCGATCGAGTGTTGTCGCGATTGGTTAACGACCCCTTAGCAAGTTTGATTTGGACCGTTCCCCCCGGAGGAAGCAGGTGCTCACTTGAATCGGGGACCGTGGCAAAACCTTGCCGGCGCAAAGGCAGCGTTGCGGCGAATGAACGGAACTCGCAAAAAAAGTTTAAGCGCGACTTGTTAGTCACAAGAAAATGCCGAACGCACACGCGATCAGCGATAAAACGGTATCATGTTCGGGTGAGCCGTCTCGCACTCGGCGGCTCTCTTCATCATCCTGAGGCGCCCGCGCGCCGTCAGGGTGACGGGGTGAGCATGTTGTTTGCGAAAAATCCTTAGTGGAACAATTTGTCGAAGAACGAGAACGGATTCTGCGCTTCGCGCCGTTCCACGCGGCTCAGAATTTCCTGGTTGCTCTTTGCGGTCGCCGCGTCGCGCTTCGGATCCGGCGGCGGTGCGATGTCGGCGACACGGCGCTCGTCACTGCGCATGATCGCGTGGATGCGCGAGTCGAAGCCGTAGATGTCGTCGCGCAGTTCCAGCTTGCCCGAGTCGTCGACGAAGGCCGTCTGATAAGTCAGGTGCACCATCGGCCGGTTGATCATCTTGAACGTCTTTTCTTCGTGTCCGACCAGGCGTTCAAGCTGCGCCGACGTCGGCGTCGGCTGATTGGGGATCGCCATCGCCAACATCACTTCGCCGAACTTGGTCGGGTTCTCCACGCGCATGCAGCCGTGACTGAGGGCGCGTCTGTCCGCGGCGAAGAGCCGCTTCTCCGGCGTGTCGTGCAGATAGACTTGGAAGCGATTCGGAAAATTGAACTTGATACGGCCGAGCGCGTTGGTCGCGCCCGGTGGCTGCACAACGTTGATGTGTCCGTCCGGACCCTTCTTCACCTCGAAGCCCAGGCGGTCGAAGATGTTCGGGTCGTGCGCGTAGAGCGGCAGCAGTTCGTTCTGGATGATCGACTGCGGCACGTACCACGACGGATTGACGATGACGTTGTCCATCGCGGCGGTGAGCAGCGGCGTCGGCGTCTGCGGCTTGCCGGCGACGATCTTGGTGCGCCAGACGATCTGGTTCTCGCGCGAGACCTTCAGCGAGTAATCGGGAATGTTGACCATCACGTAATTGCGGCCGAGGTCGCGCGGCAGCCAACGCCAGCGCTCCATGTTCGCCTCCACGTGGTCGACGATCTGGCTTTGCTTCGGTCCGTTGATGGCGGCGATCGTCTTGGTATCGATCAGTCCGGTCGGCTTGATGTCGGCGCGCTGCTGCACGCCGCGGATCGCATTGAACAGCGTTTTGTCATAGACGAGATCGCCCGGCCTGCCGCGCACGCCCAGTTTTTCGCGCAGCAATGGAATACGCGCATCCTTGGCGCCTGGCTTGATCGCCGGCCCGTCGGGAATGCGGTTTGTCTCGGGCACGCTCGCATTGCTGCGCAACTCAGCGAGCTTCGCCTTCAGTGCCTTGAAGCTCGCAGCCGGCGGATTGAAGGTTTCGAGCGTCGTGTCCTCGTCGCGCGCATCGGCGATCTTCCTGAGGACGTCGTCGGGATCGGGCGCGTGATTGCCGTAGTCGATATCGGCGGTGACGCGCGTCGGTGCGATGCGGCCGACCTGGAGATGGCGCGCAAAGGTCAGCACCGAATTGGTGAGCTTGATGTCGCCCTCGGCCAGCGCCTCGGCGCCGCCGTTGAAATCCGGCACCGGATAGTCGGCGGGATCGAGCGCATCGGCTTCCGCGCCTTTCAGCCGCGCGATGGCGGCTTTGGCGTTCCCGGTCAACCGGCCATCGCGGATCCACAGCGGGGCATAGCGGCGTGCGGCATAGAAGGATTCGATCGCCTTGCGGTCGGCCACGCGCTCGATCTGGCGCTCGAGCTGCTTGGCGCTCGCCGCCTCGCGCAGTTTGGCGGCGATCTGTGCGTCGCTTGCCGCAAGCGTCTTGTCGGGGATGGCCTTTGCGGTGGCATTCTCGGCATCGCGCGGCGCCGCGATTTGGGTCGGCGCCGGCGCCGGCTCAGGTGCGGCGGCGGGTGTGGCGACAGGGGGCGCGGTTTCCGGTGCAGCTTCGTAACGGCGGGGCGCAGGCGCATCGGGCGGGTTGGCGGGCGCGGCATCGCGATGGCGCAGCACCTGGCCATTGAGCGAGGGCGGTAGCGGCCGCACCGACTCCACCCGGTCCGGCGCAGCATTCGCCAGCATCGGCATCGTCACAGCCGCGGCCAGCATCGTGCCGGCCAGCAGGCGATCGAACCCACTCTTACGCATAGCCCCTTACCCCACAGCCCGAAATAATCGCTTTGAAATCGGATGCACGTCCGCAATAGCGCGATCGCCACGCGAGACGCGTGTCTTCACGCCTATTATGCGGCCGGTGGGGCGCGTAGACGAATGAAATTCAAATAGGCCGTCGAACTAACTGCAATCAGCACTAACGCGTTAACGAAATTTCGTTAATGCGCGCAGGCCGTGGTCAGACTACGGGCGCCTCATCGCTGACCTTCGCGCCCGCATCCTCTTCCTCGAGGCCGAGCCCATCCAGCTTGCGATAGAGTGTCGAGCGGCCGATCTTCAGGCGGCGCGCGACTTCCGACATCTGCCCGCGATAATGCGTGATGGCGAAACGGATGACGTCACGTTCGATGTCGTCGAGCGGGCGTACTTCGCCCTTGATGTCGGTGAGGTGCATCATCGGCGCGGCGCTGGCCAATAGCGCGCCGGCATGCATGGTCTCGCTTAGTTCAGGCCAGGACGAGACCATCGCCGGCCCCAGATCGAGCGCCGGCTGCAGCGTTGTCATCTCGGCGCCCTGCGCTTCGAGTTGCGCCGCGACTTGCGGGAATTCGTTGACGCCGACTTCCTCGCCATCGGCGAGCACCACCGCGCGGAAGATCGTGTTCTCGAGCTGGCGCACATTGCCGGGCCAGCGATAGGCAGCGAGCAGCGCCAGTGCCTCGCCGGTGATCGCGCGTACGCGCTTTCCTTCTTCCGCGGCGATACGCGCGAGGAAATGCCGCGTCAGCTCGGGGATGTCTTCCGGGCGTTGTCGCAAGGGCGGCACCCCGATGGGGAAGACATGCAGGCGATAGAACAGGTCTTCGCGGAAGCGTCCCGCCTTCACATCGGCGATGAGATCACGGTTGGTCGCCGAGACAATACGCACATCGACCTTGACCGACTTGCGTCCGCCGACCGGCTCGACCTCACCCTCCTGCAACGCGCGCAGGAGCTTCACTTGCGCGGCGAGCGGCAATTCGCCGACCTCGTCGAGAAACAGCGTGCCGCCGTCGGCTTCGACGAACTTGCCGGCGTGCTTTTCGGTGGCGCCGGTGAAAGCGCCTTTCTCGTGGCCGAACAGGATCGACTCGACCAGGTTTTCCGGCATGGCGCCGCAGTTCACCGCGACGAAAGGCTTGGCGCGGCGCGCGCCCGAGCCATGGATGGCGCGGGCGATCAATTCCTTGCCGACACCGGACTCTCCTTCGACGAGAACGGGGATCGCCGAACCCGCGGCTTTCTCCGCCGCGCGCAGCACAGGCTGCATGGCGGTGGAGCGGGTGATCACGTCGGCAATGCTGAGCGTGCCGTCCTGCCTGCGCTTGAGCCGCTGCAATTCACCCGCCAGCTTCTTGGCGGCGAGCGCATTGCGCAGCGAGACCTGCATCCGTTCGGGATTGGCCGGCTTGACCACGAAATCGGCCGCGCCCGCGCGCATGGCTGAGACGACATTGTCGATGCCGCCATGCGCGGTTTGCACGATGACCGGGATGCTGAGTTCGGCCTCGCGCATGCGCGCCAGCACGCCGAGCCCGTCGAGATCGGGCATCACCAAATCGAGCACCATGCAGTCGATGGTCTGTCCGCCGGTCAGCAGGGCGAGGGCGGCGTCGCCTCCTTCGGCGGTGAGGCTCCGGTAGCCGAAACGCTGCACCATGGCTTCAAGCAGACGGCGCTGGACCGGATCGTCATCGACGATGAGCACGACTTCAGACATGACCACTCCAACACGCCACGGATTGTGCCGAATTGGAGCAATGTGGTCGAACAGCATTAACGAGGTGTTACACCCCCGGTTTACCCGCCATTAAGGCCGGCGCGCCGCCAGGCGACCGCGGCGAGGGCGCCCAGGTCCTGGTTGGCGGCGCCATGGGCGACGGCGTCGATGAGTGTGTCGCGCAGGATGGCGGCGAAGGGCATCGGGGTGCCGGCATTCTCGGCCGCGGCGAGGGCCAGACGCACGTCCTTGAGCGCATAGCCGAGCGGGAAGCCGGCCGGTTCGAACTCGTGGCTCGCGACGATGGGTCCATAGATTTTGTAGACCGGCGCGGCGCACAGCGTGCTGGTGATCAGCTCGATGAATTTTTGCGGGGGGATATCGTGGCGCTTCACGAAAGCGGCGCCCTCGGACATGGCCTCGACCGCCGCGGCGAGCATGAAATTGCACGCGAGCTTCATCGCATTGGCCTGGTGCGGCTCATCGCCGATCGTCCAGGTCTTGCCGCAGGCGTCCAGCACCGGCCGGACTTTATCGACGGCGGCTGGCTCGCCGGCCGCCAGCACATTGAGCTTGCCAGCCGCCGCGACATCGGGACGCCCGAGCACGGGGGCGGCGACGTAGGCAACGCCATCGCGCTTATGGGCGGCTTCGAGCTCCTTGGCGAATTCAACGGAGATCGTAGCGCTGACGATGTGAACCGTATTCTTGGCTTGATTCTTGGCGTCGGCGAGCACGCCTGACTCGAGCAGCACCGCGCGGATCGCGTTGTCGTCGGACAGCATGCTGATCACAGCATCGCCGCCGAACGCATCCTGCGGCCGTTCGACGCGTTTGGCGCCCTGCTTGACGAGGTCCGCCGTCTTCTGAGGCGTGCGATCCCAGACGCGCACGCTGTGCCCGGCCTTGAGAATGTTCGCGGCCATGCCGGAGCCCATGGCTCCCGTGCCGATAATCCCGACGTCCATAATCTGCTCCTGAAACGAAGATCGTTGACCCCGCGGCCATTTACCGCCGACCCGACGGCGTTCAAAGCGCCGTCGCGGCATCCGTTCCTCGATCTGGGCTCAAATTTTTGCGTTCGTCGCAGGCCTCGTTATTGTTGTACGTGGGCGGTTGATCCGGCCGTTCCGCACCCGATATTGCCTGGATAGTGTTTCTGAGCTGCGTTCCCGCCTGGGCGCCGTCGCGGCGCCTGCACAGCCTACGGACCTTCAATGTCAAAAAGCGCGAAATCTGCCGTCCGCAAACCTGTCAGCAAGCCGTCGGCCAAATCCAGCGGCGGCCTCGGCGCGCTGCCGGAGTGGAACCTGAACGACCTTTATCCCGGGCTCGACAGTCCCGAGCTCAAGAGCGATCTGGAGCAGGCCGACACCGATTGCACGGCCTTCGAGGAGGCCTTCAAGGGCAAGCTTCAGGCGATGGCGTCGGGCGAGGGCGCTGGCAAAGCGCTGGCCGAAGCGGTCAAGCGCTACGAGGTCTTGGAGGACAAACTCGGCCGTTTGTACTCCTACGCCTCGCTGCTTTATTCCGGCAACACGACCGATCCCGTGCGTGCCAAGTTCTATGGCGATGTGCAGGAGCGCATCACCGCCGCGTCGCTGCATCTTCTGTTCTTCACGCTTGAGCTCAACCGCGTCGACGACGCGGCGCTGGACGCCGCCATGAACGATCCGGCGCTTGGCCATTACCGGCCGTGGATCGACGACGTGCGCAAGGAGAAGCCGTATCAGCTCGAGGACCGCGTCGAGGAGCTGTTCCACGAAAAGTCGATCACCGGCTATTCCGCCTGGAACCGGCAATATGACGAGACCGTCGCCGGGCTGCGCTTCAAGATCGGCGGCAAGGAGTTGTCGATCGAGCCGGCGCTCAACTTCCTGCAGGACGCCGACGGCAAGAAGCGCAAGGCCGCTGCCGTGGCACTGGCCAAAACCTTCAAGGCCAATGAGCGGACATTTGCGCTGATCACCAACACGCTTGCGAAGGACAAGGACATTTCTGATCGCTGGCGCGGCTTTGCCGATGTCGCCGACTCTCGCCATCTGAACAATCGCGTCGAGCGCGAGGTGGTCGATGCGTTGGTCGCTTCCGTGCGCGCGGCCTATCCGAAGCTGTCGCACCGCTATTATCGGCTGAAGGCCGGCTGGTTCAAAAGGAAGAAGCTCGCGCATTGGGATCGCAACGCGCCGCTGCCGTTCGCCGCGACCACGACGATCGCCTGGCCCGAGGCGCAGAACATGGTGCTGACGGCCTATCGCGGCTTCTCGCCTGACATGGCCGAGATCGCCGAGCGGTTTTTCACCGATCGCTGGATCGATGCGCCAGTGCGTCCGGGCAAGGCGCCGGGAGCGTTCTCGCATCCGACCACGCCGTCGGCGCACCCTTACGTGCTCATGAACTATCAGGGCAGGCCGCGCGACGTGATGACGCTCGCGCATGAGCTCGGTCATGGCGTGCATCAGGTGCTGGCGGCCAAGAACGGTGCGCTGATGGCGCCGACGCCGCTGACGCTGGCCGAGACCGCCAGCGTGTTCGGCGAGATGCTGACGTTCCGCCGCCTGCTCGCCGCTACCACCGACCGCAAGCAGCGCAAGGCAATGCTTGCGCAAAAAG
>DATARB010000364.1:0-1924 GCA_036264375.1 Pseudolabrys sp. | reverse complement strand
CCAGCCCGGACTTCGTGGCGCAAGTTGGCGTAGCACCATATTTGAACAGCGCGATCAGCTTGCGGACATCGTGCGCGACAGCCCAAGCCTACGAGAGTTCCTGCTGCAGCAGGTGAATGATCGCTATCTCAGGGGGAGGCTCCTTGCGGCCAAGGAGACCGGCATTGCCTTCGGTCTCTTTCCCGAGGAATGCCCGTTCACGCCCGAACAGGTGCTCGATCCGGAGTTCTTCCCGGAAGATCGCTCCATCGAGTAAGCGATGCAACGCGTGATCTCTGTCGCAACCGGCGGCACAGTTGACCTTTCGCGCGTCATCGACCGCGTCGTGCTCGATGCCGGCGACCGCAACCGGCGGCGCATTGTGCTGACCGCCGAAAAGGGCAGTGAATTCCTGCTCGATTTCGAAAAGCCGGTGACCCTGCGCGACGGCGATGGACTCGTGCTCGATGATGGCTCGGTCATTCTGGTGAATGGCGCGCCGGAGGCCCTGGTTGAGATCTGCGCCGGCAGCGCGCTCGATGCCGTCCGGCTCGCCTGGCATCTCGGCAACCGCCACACCGATGTCCAAGTCGTCGGCGACAGGCTGCGCATCCGCCGCGACCATGTGCTCGAAGATATGCTGCGCGGCTTAGGCGCGCATCTCGAGCCACACAAGGCGCCATTCGATCCGGAGCAGGGTGCGCTGCATGGGCATCATGGGCATGAGCATGGCGAGTAAGAAGCCGGCGCTTTTGCTCCGCTCGTCCCCGCGAAAGCGGGAACCCAGGGGTACCCGCACGAAAGAGCTGGATTCCCGCTTATGCGGGAATGAGCGGGATACGCAGCAAGCACCCCCCACCCCCGACCCCTCCCCACCACTCGCTACGCTCGCGGGGGGAGGGGAGAAGGCGCTCTATCGCCTCATGGCCTGGCTGTCGCCGGCCTATCCGGTCGGCGCTTTCTCCTATTCCAGCGGCATTGAATGGGCGGTAGAGGCGGGCGACGTTAGGGGTGCGGATACGCTCAAGAGCTGGCTCGCTGTCATGATGGCCGATGGCGGCGGCCACTGCGACGCCATCCTCTTCGCGCACGCGCATCGCGCCGCGGCGGCCAGTGACGAGACGGCGCTGTTCGGTGTGGCCGAACTCGCGGCCGCTTTCGCGCCGACGAAAGAGCGCCACCTGGAGACGACCGCGCAGGGCAACGCCTTCGTCGAGGCGACGCGCGCGGCCTGGCCGTGTGCCGCACTCGACAGGTTGAAGGCGATCTGGGACGGCCCCGTGGCTTATCCCGTTGCGGTGGCCGTGGCGGCGGCCGGGCACGGCATTGCGCTCGCGCCGGCGCTGCCCGCCTACCTTCAGGCGGTTGCCGCCAACTGGGTCTCGGCCGGCGTGCGGCTGGTGCCGCTCGGCCAAACCGACGGCCTGCGCGTGCTGGCCGCGCTAGAGCCGGTCGTCGCTGCCACCGCGCAACGCGCGATCGCTTCTTCACTTGACGATCTCGGCTCGGCCGCCATCCGCGCCGATCTCGCCAGCGCGCGGCACGAAACGCAGTACACACGGCTGTTCCGGTCGTGACTGATACGGATGCATGGTATTGATGGCGAACGGGGCGCCGGGGCCGGCGCGGGAGATGTAATGGTGCGACGAGTTCTGTCAGCTGTCTTGATAAGCGCGGCGCTTTCCGCTTACGCATCGTGTTCCGCCGCCGTGGCGCAAACCAGCGCCGGGCCGGCCCCCAATGCGGCAAGTATCATCGCCAACAACTTGGGGCGGCATCCGAAGATGGACTTCACCGGAACCGTGCCGACGCAGCTGATCTTCCAGGCCAATAAGCGTGTCGATCAGGTCGAAATGTCGGATCTGCTGCGTCAGATCCGCACCGGCCTCTACGGATTGGCCTGGCAGACCTGCATCCGGGCAAACGTCGAAGGGCGGCAGCATAC
>DATARB010000363.1:0-3894 GCA_036264375.1 Pseudolabrys sp. | reverse complement strand
GCCCCGGCGCAGCCGAACAGGAAGCGGCAGAAGACCTTGGCGCCGGGGGCGGCGCGGGCGATCTTCTCGACCTCGGCCTTGCAGTCGACCGCGAAGAGCCGGACGCCGAGCGCGTAGGCGCGCGCGATGTCGCGTTCCTTCTTGATCGTGTTGCCGAAGGAAATGCGCTCGGGCGCGGCGCCGGCGGCGAGCACCATCTCGATCTCGGCGACCGAGGCGGTGTCGAAGCAGGAGCCGAGGCCGGCCAAAAGCTTCAGCAGCTCCGGCGCCGGGTTCGCCTTGACGGCATAGAACACCCGGCTGTCCGGCAGCGCCTTGGCGAAGGCGGCGTAGTTGTCGCGCACGACATCGAGATCGACGACCAGGCACGGACCATCGTCCAGCCCCTCGTCGCGGCGGCGGCGCAGGAAGTCGCGGATGCGCTCGGTCATTGGCGCGCTCCTTCTCAAGGTTCAAGAGGCCAAGCGGCAAGCGCCGCCGGACCCGCGTTGATGTTCAGCCACGCGCGCTTTCGGCGCGCGCGACCGGCGTCAGCGGCGGAAATCGCTTGGCGCCGAGCCGTGCGTTGGGGACACGGGGTTGGCGCGGCGCTTTCGCCGAGATGCTGCCTTGGATTGGAGCGGGAGACCCGTTCCGCACGGCCGGCAAGACAAGATGGACAAGCCTCTTCGGTGTTGACGTTTGGACCGCCAACGAGACCAAAAAAGCCCGCTCCGTCGTTGCTTTAAGCCGCGTCCCCCGTTGAGCGCGGGGTGCGCCGGTTTCGCCTCCGGCTGCCGATCACGTAGTGAGGTCCTAAACTTTGAGACCTCAGGCGACTGTCCGGCCTCTTGTCCGGATGCCTACCGATCGACACACGGCCACAGGCACGTGCGAATTTGGGCGAACGGCACATAGTCGCAATGAACAGGCATTGCAAGAAAAAACGACCGCGCCGGCAAAAAATTTCCGCTGCGACTGCTCTGCGCTCGCCGCAATCCGCTCCGCCGCCGCCTCGGATGACGCGTGCGGGCGCGTATGTGATACTGCGGCTCCCGCCCGAACATCCTCATGGTGTCTTCAATGTCTGGACTGCCGATCACCTTCGCCTGCGGCCTCTACGATCGCATGCTCGCCCTGCACACCGGCGACATAAAGCCCGACGGCATCGATCTCAATTTCCTGGTCATGGACAATCCGCGGGAGATTTTCGACCGCATGTCCAACCGGCTGGAATTCGACGCCTGCGAGATGTCGAGCTCCGAATTCATCACCCGCTATGCCGCCAACAAGCTGCCGTTCGTGGCGCTGCCGGTATTCGCCTCGCGGGTGTTCCGCCACAGCTTCATCATCATCAACCGCAAGCACATCAAATCGGCCAAGGATTTCGCCGGCAAGCGCGTCGGCGTACCGCTCTATACGCAGACCGCCGCCATCTTCATCCGCGGCCTGATGCAGCACGACCTCGGCATCGACCTCGACCAGATCGAGTGGATCCAGGGCGCCATCAACGAGCCGGGCCTCTATGGCAACCCTTCCGTCATGCCGATGCTCAAGCCGGTGAACCTGAAGCAGAACACCAGCGGCAAGTCGCTGAGCGACCTGCTCGAAGCCGGCGAAATCCACGCCATCGTCGGCTCGAACATGCCCAAGGCGTTCGGCCGCAATCCCGATGTGGTGCGATTGATCCCCGATTACCGGGCGCAGGAGAAGGACTATGTCCGGCGCACAAAAATCTTCCCTATCATGCATCTCGTCGTCATCCGCAACGACGTCTACGAGAAGAACCCGTTCGTGGCGACCAGCCTGTACAACGCCTTCAACGCCGCCAAGGACTGGGCACGGGAAAAGATGCGCTATTCCGGCACGCTGCGTTACATGCTGCCGTGGCTGCCCGACGACGTCCAGGAGATCGACGACTTGTTCGGCGGCGATTGCTGGCCGTACGGCGTCGAGCCGAACCGGCCGACGCTGGAAGCGCTGGTCACCTACATGGTCGAGCAGGGTTTGATCCCGGAGCCTATTGCGGTCGAAAAGCTGTTCGTGCCGACTTATGGCTAAAACGCACTGCCGCGAAGGCGGATGATCCAGTAAACACCGATGGCGAAGTGGCTACTGGATCGTCCGCCTTCGCGGACGATGACACGACAAGGGAGGTGACCGATGCGCGTTCTGATCACCGGCGGCATGGGCGTCATCGGCGCGGAAGCGAGCCGCAAATTCGTCCGCGAGGGCCACCGGCCGGTGCTCTATTCGCGCCACCGCGACGAATCGCTGATCCGCGATATCGTCGACAAGGTCGATATCGAGCTCGGCTCCATCCTCGACCGCGCGCGGCTTGCCGAAGTTTTCAAATCGCGCGGCATCACCCACGTGGTGCACACCGCCGCCTATATCAGCGCGCTGTCGGCCAAGCATCCGGCCGAGAGCGTCGAGATCAACGTGATGGGCACGGTCAATGTGCTCGAAGCGGCGCGGGCGGCGAACGTCGAGCGCGTCGTCTATACCAGCGCCAAGGGCGTCTACGGCCCGTTCCGCGGCGATTACGGCTCGCCGACCTACAAGCTCGTCACCGAAGATCATCCGAAGGACCCGAAGCGCATCTACGATTCCGCCAAGCTCATGGGCGAGAACGCGACGCTATATTGGGGCACCCTCGGCCTCGACGTGGTGGTGCTGCGTTTCGCCACCACCTACGGCCCGGGCAAGACCGCCCGCCACGGCAATATGGGCGTGACCAGCCAGATCATCGAGCAGCCGGCCTCCGGCCAGCCGTTCCGTATCGCCCAAGGCGGCGATGAGAAGGACGATTTCATCTACAACAAGGATTCCGCGCTCGGCATCTATCTCGCAAGCGTAGCGAAATATCTCGACAACCGGGTGTTCAATATCGGCACCGGCATCGGCATCACGCTCAAGGACGTCGCCGCCGTTTTGCGCAAGCACTTGCCCAAGGCCGTGATCGAAGTCGGGCCGGGATTGAACTTCCTGGGCTCGCCCTATCCGATGCACGGCGTTTACGATATTTCGCGCGCGCAGAAGGAATTGGGCTACCGGCCCGAATACGATCTCGAGCGCGGCATCGCCGATTATCTGGAAAGCCTGCAACGGCTGAAACTGCAGGCGGCGTAACGAGGCAACACATGCGTAACGTTCTCGAACTGCCAAGGCTCTCGCTGCGCGAGCGCGACCGGCGCTGGGCCGCGGTGCGCAAGGAGATGGCGGCCCGCGATCTGGATTGCCTGGTGCTCTGGGGCTGGCCGCTGATGTGGGACTTTTGCATCGCCAATGCGCGCTATCTCTGTCCGGTCGGCGGCAATGCCGAGTTCAACGTGCTGGTGTTTCCGCGCGACGGCGACCCGACCTGCTACGTGCTGATGCCGACCTTCCTCGAAGGCTGGCGCAGCGCGCAGGATTGGGTCGGCGACATCCGCGCCCGCAAGGGCACCTGGGCCGACAGCGTCGCCGAGCGCATCAAGGAGCTGAAGCTCGAGCGCGGCCGCATCGGCATGGACGGCTTGGCCGGCCCGCTCGATCCCGACGGCTGGCTGCCGCACAGCGTTTATCTGCGCCTGCAGGAGCTTCTGTCCGGCGCCAAGCTCGTCGCTCTCGACGACATGCTGGAGAAGGTGCGCACCATCAAGAGCGACGAGGAGCTCGGCATCCTCGCCAAGGCGGCGGAGCTCGGCGATCTCATGCTGGCGGCGTGCCGCGACACCGCGCGGCCCGGCGTCAAGGAATGCGAGGTCTACGGCCGCATGGTGGAAACCATGTTGGCGCACGGCGGCGAGGAGCCGACATTGTTTCTCTGGGCCTGCGACCGTTATCCCTATCCGCATCCGTTCCGCGTGCCGACGACGCGCAAGATGGAGCGCGGCGACGTCATCATCTGCGAGCTGCATCCGAAAATCGGCG
>DATARB010000141.1:0-2029 GCA_036264375.1 Pseudolabrys sp. | reverse complement strand
CCAGCCATTCCACCTCGACGACCAAGCTGCCCGCAGCTCAATGTTCGAGGGGCTCGCCGCGAGTGGCTGGCGCACCGCGGCGCTGACGATGCGGCTCTGCGTCGCCAGCGATTTCCGGCCGGCGGGCGGCATCCTCGGGATCGGCGGCGAACTCAACTGGCTGAAGCCGGTGCGGCCCGGCGACGAGCTGCGCATCGAGGCAGAAATCATCGAGACCCGCGTGTCGCGCTCCAGGCTCGGGTTCGGCGTCGTCCAGGTGCGCATCGCGACCTTGAACCAGGATGGCGACGTGGTCCAGACCTTCACCCCGGCCGTGCTCGTGCCGCGAAGTTCCATCTGATCCGCAACGGCCGACCTTTAGACGGCGCTGACGGCTCGGAGCTTGGTGCCGCTGCCCCGCTAGCCGGAGGCAGTCTTGCTCGAAGTGGCCCGGCAATGGGTGATCCTCTATCTGGATTGGGTGAGCGGCGACCTCGCCTCGCGCGCGCCGGCGAGGGAAGTGGCGCACGCGATCAAGCTTGGCGCCGACCGGCTGCACGCAATCACCCTTGCGATGCCGCAGGCATTTGCCGACCAGGACGAGCTTTGCAAGGATTGGGACGAACCGGCCTGGCGGCCGGAGTTGCGCACCCCGCCGCCGGGGAATTTCTTGCCGGTCCTCTGATCTAACCGGGCGACACACGCCGTCGACGCGGCCGGCGAACGCCGCCCTCGATCTTGCTGACCGTTGGACGGCTGACCCCGGTTGCCTCTGCAATCTCGGCCTGTGTCGTCTCCGGATGATCCTAGGTTGTTAGAGTCCGTGGTGATGGTGGAAAATCGGGGGTGAGCGCGCGTCGGGCGCAATGCCCGATAACATGGAGCTCGGCGCGCGCGTGAGCGATGGGTGGCATGAAATCCGCGCCGTTCTTGATTCGTTCTTTATCCTCGTCACACGGTGGGGGCCGCAGTTGGTCGGTTATCTCGTGACGGCGTCGCGCCGTCGGGTCGCTCATGTCCCGGTGATCGCGGCCATGATGCGCGCGTGTCCCGGAACGCCGGGCAGCTATGTCTACGTGCCAATCTGCGTTACGGCGACCGAGCGCGGGCACGGGCTGGCCGGCGCGATGTTCGCCGCCCCGCGCGCTGCGGCCCGGCCGGGAGGGCATCCTGTTCATCCGCCTCGACAATGTCGCGTCACGACGCCCATGCGCGGATGGGCATGCGCGAGGTCGCTACGTTCGAGCATGCCGATGTGAACTACGCCGCACTCGCTTATATCGGCTAGGCCCTTTCCCGCCGCCGCCACCGCCCCCATCTCCGGTGCGCTCGGCACAACCAGCGGAGACCCGATCATGCATTTCGGCGCCTTGATGTTCCTCACCGATTATTCGATGAAGCCGGCGGAGCTGGCCCAGGCCCTCGAGGCCCGCGGGTTCGACTCCTTTTGGACCCCCGAGCACTCACACATCCCAGCCTCGCGCCGCACGCCCTATCCGATGGGAGGCGAGCTGCCGAAGGAGTATTACGACGCCATGGACCCGTTCGTGACACTGACGGCGGCAGCTATGGCGACGAAGACGCTGAAGGTGGGGACCGGCATCTGCCTGTTGAACCAGCGCGATCCTATCCAGACCGCCAAAGCGGTGGCCTCGATCGACCAAGTGTCCGAAGGCCGCTTCCTGTTCGGCATCGGCATCGGCTGGAACGTCGAGGAGATGGAGAACCACGGCACAGCATTCGACACACGCGCCAAGCTGGTGCGTGAGCGCATCGAGGCGATGAAGGAGATCTGGACGAAGCCGCAGGCTGAGTATCACGGTGAGTTCGTCAATTTCGATCCGATCATCGCCGGGCCGAAGCCGGTGCAGAAGCCGTATCCGCCGATCCTCGTCGGCGGCGCATTCCCGCATGCCGCGCGGCGTGCCGCCCGCTATGGCGACGGTTGGATGCCGGTGGCGATGATGCTTACGGATGAAATCATTGCAAAGTTCCAGGCGATGGTGCGGGAGGCAGGGCGCGATCCCGAGTCGTGCAAGATCGACCTGAT
>DATARB010000270.1:0-3931 GCA_036264375.1 Pseudolabrys sp. | reverse complement strand
GCTTCGCCACGATGCGCGCCATGCACCTCGACCTCGCCGAAATGGGCGGCGCAGGCGAATTGCTGCTCCCGCGTCAGCAACTGATCTGGAAACACCACAATGTGGTTGGCGAGGAACGCCTCGACGATTGCGCTCTTCACTTCCGGCGTGAGCGGCCGCGCAAGATCGATGCCGGTAATCCTGACGCCGCCGGCCAGCGAGAGCCTCTTTGCATTCAAATCCGCAGTCCCGGCGAAAGCCGGGACCCACGGTTCCGCGAGCCCGGAAGCGCGAACGGGCCTCTCGACGCTCATGCCGACCACGAGTGTTCCGAGAGATGGACGGGTGGATCCCGGCTTTCGCCGGGAAGCCGGATAGAGTGGTTCACTAGCTATCCCTTCGGCAGGCCGAGGACGCGTTCGCCGATGATGTTGCGCTGGATCTCGCTGGTGCCGCCGGCGATCGTGTATTGCCGCGCGCCGAGCACCCGCTGTGACCAGCGCGGCGCGTCAGGCACCGTCTCGGTCTCGGTTTCCAGCGTCGCGTAAGGACCGAGCAGCGTTGACGAGAAATCGGCGATGCGCCCCGCCAGTTCGGAGCCGAACAGTTTGAGGATCGAGCCCTCGGGGCCGGGGGGCTCGCCGCGCAAGCGCCGGGTCAGGCCGCGCAATCGCGTCACCTGCAGCGCCTTGGCGTCGATCGCCAATTGCGCCAATTGCTGGCGGATATGGCTTTCGCGAAAGGCCGGTTCCTGGCGGTTCGGGAACTGCTTCGCCAATTCGAGCAGCCGGGCGATCTGGGCGGCGTGGTCGCGGCCGCCGGCGCCGCCCCGCTCGAACATCAGCGTCGTCGTCGTGACCTTCCAGCCCTCATTGAGCGGGCCGACGAGGTTCTCCTTCGGCACGACGACATCCTCGAAGAACACCTCGTTGAAGTGCCGGTGGCCGTTGAGCAGCACCAAGGGCCGGACGGTAACGCCCGGCGTTCTCATGTCGACGAGCAGATACGAGATGCCGTGGTGCTTTGGCGCATCGGGATCGGTACGCACCAACAGGAAGCACCAATCGGCGAAATGCGCGCCCGAGGTCCACACCTTCTGACCGTTGACGACGAAGTGATCGCCCCTATCGATCGCGCGGGTGCGCAGACTGGCGAGATCGGAGCCGGCGCCAGGCTCGGAATAACCCTGGCACCAGATCTCGTCGCAGCTGAGGATCTTAGGCAAATAGCGCTTCTTCTGCTCCTCGGTGCCCCAATGAATCAGCGTCGGGCCGAGGAGGCTCATGCCGACCGTGCCGGGCAGGATCGGTGCGCGGGCGCGGAAATACTCCTCGTCGAAGATGACCTGCTGCATGAAGCTGGCGCCGCGGCCGCCATACTCCTTAGGCCAGGACAGGCCGACCCAGCCGGCGGCGTACATCTTTTTCTGCCACGCGCGGCGCTTTTCCAGGGTTTCGCGATCGGGGGCAACGCGCTGGTCCTGCGCGTCCTCGACCTTCAGATCCTCGGGCAGGTTGGTTTCTAGCCAGGCGCGGAATTCGCGGCGGAACTCGGCGTGCTCGGATGAATCGGCGAAGTCCATGGCGGCCCTCCTATTGCGAGGATACCGACCGCGACGGCCGGGCTCAATGCCAGCCGCCGCCGATCACCGCAGCAAATCCTTGATCTGGTCGTAGATGAACTGCGTGAGCAACGGATAGGAACGTGGCCGGAAGTGCAGCACGTCGTAGAAATGCTCGCGGAAATCCGCCGCTTTTTCGGTATCGAACCGTGCGAAAACATCGACGAGACGGACGCGCATCCGGGCGCAAACCTCGCGGGCGATGGCGTTGCGCTCGGTGATGTGCTCGAAACCCTGGCGCTGGGCATCGATCTGATAAGGAATGTCGCCGAGGAAGCGAAACCCGGTCTCGTCGTTTCCCGCGCTAAGAAAGGAAGACAGGTCGCGGTCGATGATCTGGCGGTTGAGCGCGGTCGGTGTGGTCAGCACGGCAGTATTTGGCGTGCGTCCCAGAAAGCTCGTCAGCTCCGCGCGCAGGTTCTCGTTGCCGGAGTGCGGCAGCCAGATTTCCTGCGGCGGATCATGCTTCCAGGCGAACCAGCGCGTGCGTGTCGCGGCACGCGTCATCAATTGCGCCGGCACGAAGTGGTGCCAGCCGAGCATCAGCAGGTTCAGCGCGACCGGATAGCGGCGGTTGAACGCGCCCGCGCGCCGCAGAATGTTGCTGTAAGGATCGCCGTCGAGACCACCGTTTAGGAACTGCCAGCCCGGCGCGAGCCGATCGATCAGGCAGGCCCAGCCACGGCCCGAGCCAAAGACCACGGAATCGCCCCATGCCACGGCGAGCTTGCGTTGCGGGTCTAGCGGATCGCCCTTTAGGCCGACCTCGTTTGTCTCGAAAACAATCGTGCCGTTCGGATCGATAAAGGTCAGGTTCGGTCGCAGCGCCGCCTGCTCGCGATCGTAATAGAGCGCCTTGAACACATCGGTATTGGCAACCGGCAGCACCGCCCGCAGCTGGGCGGGATCGAGGTTGTTGGCACTCCTCACGCCAGCAGATCCTGGATGGCGTCGTAGACGCGCTGCGCGACCAGCGGATATGCGCTTGGCCGAAAATGGATCATGTCAATGAAATGCTCGCGGAAGTCCGCGAGGTTTTCGGTATCGAAGGCCGCAAAAAGGTCGATCAGCCGAATGCCGGCTGTGTCGCAGACCTCGCGCGCTATGGCGTTGCGTTCGACGATATGCTCGAAGCCCTCGCGCTGGCCCGCCATTTGGTACCGAACCTTGCCCATGAAACGGAACGCGCTGCGGTCGTCTCCCTCGACGATAAAGGACGACAGATCGCGGTCGATAATCTGCGGATTGAGGGCCGTCGGAACCGTCAGCACGGCCGTGCTCGGAACGGTCTCGAGAAACCGCGTCAGATCGGAACGGATGTCCTCGTTCCCTGGCCGAAGGCGCCGACGCTCGGCGGATCGGGCGGCGCTCCGCCTCGCCCGGCGCCGTTCCGGCGGCAACGGCACAAAAGGATGCCAGCCAAGCATCAACAGGTTGAGGGACACCGGATGGCGCCGGTTGAACTCCGCCGCGCGCCGCAGAATGTTGGCGTAGTGATCGCCCTCGACGCCGCCATTCAGAAATTGCCAACCCGGCGCGAGCCGGTCGATGAGACACGGCCAACCCCAGCCGGCGCCGAACACGACCGAGTCGCCCCAAACCACCACGAGCTTATGGTTAGGGTCGAGAGGGCCGCCCTTGAGCCCGGCTTCGTTCGTCTCGAAGATTATGGCGCCCGTCGGATCGACGAACACGAGGTTGGGGCGCATCGCAGCCCGGTTCTCGTCGAAATACAGCGCCTTCTGAGCTTCTGGCACCGCACTGACATGCACGGTGCGCAGCGCCGCCGCATCAATCGCGCGCGCTGCCATCCGCTGACGCTTCCTTCTCGACCAGAACATCTTCGAGCGCCAGCACATCGATGCCGGACGAAAAGAATGTTTTGAGCGCGTCAGACGGGCTCGATACGATTGGCTCGCCGCGCAGGTTGAACGACGTGTTGATCAATACCGGGACGCCGGTGCGCCGCTCGAAGGCATCGAGGATCCGGTAGAGATACGGGTTCTGCTCGGCCGATACGGTCTGCACCCGGCTGGTGCCGTCGACATGCGTCACCGCCGCAGTCTGATCGGGGCGCAACGCCTTGTGCGTATAGAGCATGAACGGGCTTTCCGCCATGCCAAGCGTTTCGAACCACTCGCCGTAGGCTTCCTTTTTCACGACCGGCGCGAAGGGGCGGAACTCCTCGCGGAATTTGATCTTGGCGTTGAGATGGTCCTTCATCTCGGGCGCCCGCGGATCGGCCAGGATCGAGCGCGCGCCGAGCGCGCGCGGTCCCCATTCGTCGCGGCCGTGGAGGATCGCCACGACCTTGCCGGCAACGAGCGCGTC
>DATARB010000212.1:0-17499 GCA_036264375.1 Pseudolabrys sp. | reverse complement strand
AGCTTCACCGCGTCGCCGCTTGCCCATTCGGCGGGGCCGGCGATGGTGCCGATCTCGCAGCCGTGCGGATCGACGAGCACTGTGGTCGGCATGCCGAAGGCCCGGCCGATTGCCTTGAGCTCCTGGAAGCTCTTGGCGCTGGCGTCGGCGTAGTAATTAAGCTTCTGCACGCCGATGTCCTTGAGGAAGGCCTTCGGCTTGTCCGGGTCGCGGGTGTCGATATTCACCGCCACCACCTGGAAATCGGGGCCGCCGAGCTTCTGCTCCAAAGCGTCCAGCGTCGGCATCTCCTTGCGGCAGGGTACGCACCAGGTGGCCCACAAATTCAACAGCACCGTGCGCCCGCGCCAGTCGGCGAGGGTGAGCGGCTTGCCGCTGGCGTCCTGGAAGGAGAGGTCGGGGATGCGCAGCGGGCTCTTGGCCACGTTCACCGCTGCCACCTCGCCATGGGCGAAGGGGGCGACCCGCTGGGCGGTCTCCACGGCCGGGCGGCAGGCCGCATCCCCGCCTGCGTTGCGCGTGAGGGCCGTAATCCCGTATACCCCGCCCAGTCCGACGACCACGCCGGCAAGACCGCCTGCCAGGATCAAGGCAAGCCGTTTCTTGGCGAAACTGGAGGAAGGACGTGTCGGCTCAGTCATGGTCGGCGAAACCTCAGGTACGGTGCCAAAAAGCGGTCAAGAGCGGGACGATGAGCAACAAAATGTGGGGCGGGCGGTTCGCCTCTGGCCCCGACGCCATCATGGAGGAAATCAACGCCTCCATCGACTTCGACCGGCATCTTTACCGGCAAGATATCGCCGCGTCCAAGGCCCATGCGGACATGCTGGCCAAGCAAGGCATCATTGGGGCCGACGATGCGAAAAGCATTGCTCACGGTCTAGACACGATCCTGTCAGAGATCGAAACCGGCAAGTTCACCTTCCAGAAGGCTCTGGAAGACATCCACATGAACGTGGAGAGCCGGCTCACCGATCTGGTCGGCGCCCCGGCCGGGCGGCTGCACACCGCGCGCTCGCGCAACGACCAGGTGGCGACCGATTTCCGCCTTTGGATGCGGGACACCATCGACACCCTCGATGCGGCGTTTGCCGGCTTCCAGAAGGCCTTGGCGACGAAGGCGCTGGAGCACGCCGGCACGGTGATGCCGGGCTTCACCCATTTGCAGACCGCGCAGCCCGTCACCTTCGGCCATCACCTGCTCGCCTATGTGGAGATGGCGGCGCGCGACCGCGGCCGTTTCGCCGACGCGCGCAAACGGCTCAATGAATCCCCGCTTGGCTCGGGCGCTCTGGCCGGCACGTCGTTTCCGCTCGACCGGGAGATGACGGCGAAGGCACTCGGCTTCGACCGGCCGACGGCAAACTCGCTCGATGCCGTGTCGGACCGCGATTTCGCCATGGAAACTCTCGCCGCCGCATCGATCGCATCGGTGCATTTGTCGCGGCTGGCCGAAGAGATCGTGATCTGGACCTCGCCGCTGGTCGGGCTGGTCAAGCTCTCCGACAAGTTCACCACCGGCTCCTCGATGATGCCGCAGAAGCGCAATCCGGACGCGGCGGAACTCGTGCGCGCCAAAGCGGGCCGCGTCATCGGCGCGCTCAACGGCCTGCTCATCGTGATGAAGGGGCTGCCGCTCGCCTATGCCAAGGACATGCAGGAGGACAAGGAGGGCGTCATGGACGCGCTCTCGGCCCTCTCGCTGTCGATCGCGGCCATGGCCGGCATGATCGCCGACCTCGAGCCTGACACGGCGCGTATGAAGAAGGCGGCCGGCGAAGGCTATGCCACCGCCACCGATCTCACCGACTGGCTGGTGCGGTCGCTGAAAATCCCGTTCCGCGAGGCGCATCACGTCACCGGCCGCATCGTCGCCAAGGCGGTGGAAGAGAAGCTGCCACTGCACCGGTTGCCGCTCGCTGCCTTGCAGGCGATCGAGCCGCGAATCACGGATGACGTGTTTTCGGTGCTTTCGGTCGATCGTTCGGTGAAAAGCCGCGTCAGCTACGGCGGCACGGCGCCGAAAAACGTGCGGGCGCAGGCGAACAAGTGGCTGCGCAAGCTCGACAAGGCGAAATCCTGACGTCGCCTCCCGCTCCCCTTTTTGCTATGGTGCCCCGCATGCACGCCGAGTCCTCCCTCAGCCGTCCGTACCTCCGCCTCGCCATTATCGGCGCGCTCGCGGCCGCGCTGGGGCTCGCGGGCTGCGGGCGCAAAGGTCCGCTCGATCCGCCGCCGACGGCAGCGGCCCCTGGGGCTCAGCCGCAGGCGACGAGCCAGCCGGCTGGCATCATGGCGCCGTTCGGTTCGCCGTCGCCCAGTGGCGGGCAGACCGCCAACAGCGGTGGTGCCGGCGGCGGCGCTGGGGTCGACGACAACGGCCAGGCCGTCGCGCCGAAGGGCGAGCACAAACGCATCCCTCTCGACTCCTTGCTCAACTGAGCGCGCCATGCACCACTTCGCCTATCGCGACGGCGTCCTCCACGCCGAGTCGGTGAACCTCGACGTCCTGGCCAAGAGCGTCGGCACACCGTTTTATTGCTATTCCACCGCGACGCTGACGCGGCACTACAACGTCTTCGCCGGCGCCTTCGCCGGCGTGGACGCGCTCGTCTGCTACGCGATGAAGGCGAATTCCAACCAGGCGGTAATCCGCACGCTGGCCAAGCTCGGCGCCGGCGCCGATGTGGTCTCGGGCGGCGAGCTCAAGCGCGCGCGCGCCGCCGGCATTCCCGCCGACAAGATCATGTTCTCCGGCATCGGCAAGACTGCGGCCGAGCTCGCGCTTGCGATCGACGAGAACATCCTCTGCATCAATGTCGAGTCGGAGCCGGAGCTCGAACTGCTGTCGTCGATCGCCGAAGCCAAGGGCCGCGCCGCCCACATCTCCGTGCGCGTCAATCCCGACGTCGATGCCAAGACGCACCACAAGATCGCCACCGGCAAGTCCGAGAACAAATTCGGCATCCCGATCAGCCGCGCCCGTGAAGTCTATGCCCATGCCGCGCGGCTCAAGGGCGTCAAGGTCGCCGGCGTCGACATGCACATCGGCAGCCAGATCACCGACCTCGATCCCTTCGGTAACGCCTTCGCGCTGTTGGCCGACTTCGTGCGCGAGCTGCGCGCCGATGGGCACACGATCTCGCATGTCGATCTCGGCGGCGGCCTCGGCATTCCCTATCATGACGACAACGAGCCGCCGCCGCATCCCGACGCGTATGCAGCCGTCGTCAGGCGCGCAACGCGCGATCTGGATTGCCGGCTGATCTTCGAGCCCGGACGCCTCCTGGTCGGTAATGCCGGCATCCTGGTGACGCAGGTGCTTTTCGTGAAGCACGGCGAGGCCAAGACCTTCGTCATCGTCGACGCCGGCATGAATGACCTGATCCGGCCGACCCTTTACGACGCCTATCACGAGATCTGGCCGGTGCAGGAAGCTGCGCCCGGCGCCCCCCGCATTCGCGCCGATGTCGTCGGCCCCGTCTGCGAGAGCGGTGATTTTCTCGCGCACAACCGCGATCTCGCCGAACCAAAAAGCGGGTCGTTGCTCGCCGTCATGACGGCCGGCGCCTATGGCGCCGTGCAAGCCGGCACCTATAATACCCGGGCGCTGGTACCGGAGGTTCTGGTCAACGGCGCCGAATGGGCGCTGATTCGGCCGCGCCTCGAAAGTGACGCATTAATCGCGCTCGATCGCATGCCGAAATGGCTTTAGGCGCATATATACGCGCGTGGCCTGGGATATTTCCGCGTGTTAGCGTGTTGACTGCGTGAGATTCTCCAGGCCGGCGACGGAGCGGCTTTTGGATAGTTCGGACGGACAGCCTCACGACCGGGAAACATCCACCCGGCTGCTGTTGGCGCGGGCGCTGAAGCGTGCGCGGGGCAGCCTGTTGTGGGAGCGCCTCTGGCCCGCTTTGGCCACGTTGGCCACCGCATTGGGCCTGTTTCTCGCCTTTTCCTGGGCCGGGCTGTGGCTGGTGCTCCCGCCTCTCGTCCATGTCGCCGCTTTGGTCGTTTTCCTCGTGGCCATCGTCGCGGCGGCATTTCCGTTGCTGCGCTTGCGGCTCCCGACCGAACCCGAGGCGCTGAACCGGCTCGATCGCGTCAGCGGAGAACGCCACCGTCCGGCGACGGCGGTCACCGACAGCATCGCGGCGCATGATCACGATCCTGTGACGCAGGCGTTGTGGCGCGCGCACGTCGAGCGCGCGCTGCTGTCGGCGCGCCGCCTCAAGGCCGGCTGGCCGTCCCCGAAGGTGGCGCTGCGCGATCCGATGGCCGTCCGCGGGCTGGCGCTCATTCTCGTCGTCGCGACGTTCTTCGCCGCCAGCGGCGAGCGCATCAAGCGCATCACCGCCGCCTTCGATTGGCAGGGCGTGGTGACCCCGGCGAACTTCCGCATCGATGCCTGGGTGACGCCGCCGAACTACACCGGCCGTCCGCCGGTCATGCTGCCTGGCGTGCGTCCGGGCGAAGTCGCGCAGGCCTCGGGGCCGGTCTCGGTGCCCGCCGGCAGCCAGCTTGTCGTGCGCGCGACGGGGCAAGTGCATTTCGATATCGCCCGCAAGGGCGGCATCGAGGACGCGCCGGCTGACGCGCAAGCGCAGACGCCGCAGCCCGGCACCGAGGAGCACCGCCTCATCATCAAGAGCAACGGCACGGCGACGCTGCAAGGCGCCGGCGGCGATCTGACCTGGACCTTCGTCGCGATCCCCGATCACGCGCCGAAGATCGAATTGATCCGCGATCCGGAGCGGCAGGCGCGCGGCGCGCTGCGCCTCGATTACAAGGTCGAGGATGACTACGGCGTCAGCGACGCCAAGGCGACCTTCGCACTCAAGGACGAGGCAACCGAGAAGGCATCGCGACATCCTCTGTTTCCTGCGCCGGACTTCGCGCTGGCGTTGCCGCAGGCGCGCGCGCGCTCCGGCACGGCGCAGACGACCCACGATCTCACCGAGCATCCCTGGGCCGGTGCGGAAGTGATGATGACGCTCGTCGCGCATGACGAGGCCAAAAACGAGGGCCGCAGTGAGCCGCGCGAAGTGACGCTGCCGCAGCGCATCTTCGTCAAGCCGCTCGCCCGCGCGCTGATCGAGCAGCGCCGCAATCTCGCCCTCGACGCCGATGCCAAGCCCGTGGTCCTCACCGCGCTCGACGCACTCACCGTTGCGCCGGAACGTTTCACGCCCGAGGCCGGCGTCTATCTCGGCCTGCGCTCGATCTATTACGCGCTCGATGGCGCCAAGACCGACGACCAGCTCCGCGACGTCGTCGCCCGCATGTGGGACATGGCGTTGCAGATCGAGGACGGAAACGTCTCGCAATCGGAGCAGGCGCTGCGCCAGGCGCAGGAGGAATTGCGGCAGGCGCTCGAGCGCGGGGCGAGCGACGAAGAGATCAAGAAGCTTATGGATAACCTGCGCGCGGCGATGGACAAGTTCCTTCAGGCGCTGGCCGAGGAGGCGCGGAAAAATCCGCAGCAGCTCTCGCGTCCGCTCGACCGCAACAATACGCGCATGCTCAGCCAGCAGGACCTCAAGAGCATGCTCGACCGGCTGGAGAACATGGCGCGCTCCGGCAACAAGGACGCCGCGCGGCAATTGCTCGACCAGATGCAGTCGATGCTCGAGAATCTGCAAATGGCTCGGCCGGGTGCGCAGCAGGACGGCGCCGACGACGACATGATGTCGGCGCTCGACGAGCTTGGCGACATGATCCGCAAGCAGCAGCAATTGCGCGACAAGACCTACAAGCAGGGCCAGGATCAGCGTCAGCAGCGTGGCCAGCGCGGGCAACAGGGTCAGCCGCAGATGGGCGATCTGCAACAGGACCAGCAGGCGCTGCGCGACCGCATGAACAAGCTCTTGGAGCAACTGCGCCAGCGCGGCCTCGGTCAGCAAGGCCAGCAGGGCGAAAAAGGTCAGCAGGGCCAGCAGGGGCAACAAGGCGACCAGGACGGCGGCGACCAGATGGGCCAACTCGGCGATGCCGGTGAGGCCATGGGCGAAGCGCAAGGCTCGCTCGGCGAGGGTGATGCGGAAAGCGCCGTCGGCAGCCAGGGCCGCGCGTTGGACGCCATGCGCAAGGGCGCGCAGGGGCTCGCACAGCAGATGCAGCAGAACGGCCAGGGTCAGCAAGGTCCCGGCGGCAAACCAGGCCGCGGCCAGGCACGCGCGCAGAACAACACCGATCCGCTCGGCCGCCCGCTGCGCGGCCGCGAATACGGCGACGACGTCACAGTGAAGGTGCCGGGCGAGATCGATGCCCAGCGCGCCCGCCGCATCCTCGAAGAGCTGCGCAAGCGCTACGGCGAAAGCGGCCGCCCGCAGCTCGAGCTCGATTACATCGAGCGTCTGTTGCAGGGATTCTGAGTTCGATCCGTCACCCTGAGGTGGCCGCGCGCAGCGCGGCCCTCGAAGGGCGACGGCCACCGCAAGTCGGCCATAGCCGACTTGCGCAGCTAAAATGTTGCCGATCTCGGATAGATCCGAGATCGGTGGCCGATCATCCTTCGAGGCTCGCTTCGCTCGCACCTCAGGATGACGAAGTGAGGCTGTTCGCCTCCGGCCACGCAGTCTCCACGCGTCCGGACCTCTCGTTCGGCACGATCGAGATATTGCCGCTCGGCTCCAAAATCGCGAACTTGATCTGATCCATGCGCTCGAGGCCATGCAGCCGGCGGCCGGCTTCGAGAATGTTGTCTTCGGTCACGCGCGCGCGGCGCAGGCGGTAGGCCAGCACGTGTCCGTTCTCGACCAGGATCGTCGGCGCCGCGTTGAGGATGCGGCGCATCATCGGCGAGTCGCGTTCGATCAGCGAAAGGCCGATCTCGATGGTGACGAAGGTCGCAACCAGGATGAGGGCGTTGGTCAGCGAATAATCCTGGCCGGTGATCGCGCGCTGCGTCGCCCCGCCGATGATCAGAAACAGCACGAAGTCGAACGCCGTCATCTCGCCGAGCGTGCGCCGCCCGGAGATGCGCACGATCGCCCAAAGGACGAAGTAGACGGCACAGGCTTTCAAGACGCTGTCCATGGTGTCCTCACGGATAAACAAAGACAGAGAATTTCAACGGCGGCTCATCATCGGCACGCGCTTCGAGTCGCATCGTGCCGTAGCTGTGCGGATGCGCCCAGATCACGACATCGGCGGCGCTTCCCGCGGGCGCGGCAAAGGTCAGGTCAAGCCCATCGGCGCTGCTGCGCGCGGGCGGCGGCTGGATACTGGCGATCTGATAGTTGGTCTGGAAAGCTCGATTGAGCCGTAATCGGCGCTCGCCATTGGACGACGGCGCGAAGTGGAAACTGAACTCCGCCTGCCGGGTCACCCGCTCGAAGCGGTCGTAATCGATCGTCAGCGAGCCCGCGCTGATGCTGCGGTTGCTCAGAATGCCCGTGCCGAACAGGCCCAAAAGCGCCAGCACGGTGATCAGCGCAAGCACGAGCCAGCCGATGCGCTCGATCGTCCACAGGCGGCACTGAAAGCGCATGTGCTCGCGCACGGGGTATTTCCGGCTGGCAAGCTCGTCCATGACCATGCGCCCCTCATCTGCGCTGGAAACGCCGGACCGAAAGGCCCGTTCCTTTCCCGGAACCGTGACTTGCCTGTGAGCGCGGCGCACCGTACGCATTTAGGGCCGATTTCAGGGAGGTTCTTGGCATGAATGTCATCCGCCGCCGCGGCTGGGAAATCCCCGAGCACCTCGCGACCCCCGAGCACTTATTCTTCAACCGACGCGCCTTGCTGGTCGGCGGCGCGAGCGCCTTGGCGATGATGCCGAGCCTTGCTTCCGCGCAGCGTGTGAGCGATGTGCCGGACCCGACGGCCGATCTCTATCCGTCCAGGCGCAACGAAACCTACAAGCTCGACCGGCCGATCACCGACGAGAAGATCAACACCCACTACAACAACTTCTACGAATTCAACTCGTCGAAGGACGTCGCCGACCAGGCGCAGAAGCTTCCCACCCGGCCGTGGACAGTGAAGATCGACGGCATGGTGGAAAGGCCGATCGAGATCGGAATCGACGAGCTCATCCGCAAAATGACTTTGGAAGAGCGCACCTATCGCCATCGCTGCGTCGAGGCCTGGAGCATGGCCATCGCCTGGACCGGCTTTCCGCTCGCCAAGCTGGTCGATTTCGCCAAGCCCTTGGGCTCGGCGAAATATCTGCGCATGGAGACGTTCAACAATCCAAAGGTCGCGCCCGGCCTGCGGCAGACCTGGTATCCGTGGCCCTATATCGAAGGCCTCACGATGGCCGAGGCGACGAACGACCTCGCCTTCATCGCCACCGGCGCCTATGGCCACCCGATCGCCAAGCAGCAAGGCGCGCCGTTGCGGCTGGCGCTGCCGTGGAAGTACGGCTTCAAGTCGATCAAATCGATCGTGCGCTTCAGCTTCGTCGACAAGCGCCCGGTCGGCATGTGGGAAGCGCTGCAATCCTCTGAGTACGGTTTCTGGGCCAACGTCAATCCGGCCGTGCCGCATCCGCGCTGGAGCCAGGCGACCGAGGAGATCATCGGCACCGGCGAGCGCAAGCCCACGATGATCTTCAACGGCTACGGCGAGTACGTTGCGAGGCTGTACAAGGGCCTCGAGGGCGAGCGGTTGTGGGCGTAAGCGGCCCTTCGGGGTGCGCGCGTTGCCGCGTTCTAATTGATTGCGTCGGCCTCTCAGCCGTCATGCCCGGCTTTATGCCGGGCATCCACGTCTTTTCTTGCTCAGAAGGCTAAGACGTGGATGGCCGGACAAGCCCGGCCACGACGTCGTGCGAATTTGCGCGGCGTCCCGGAACGACCACAAGTCCAAAACCCCTTCCGCTGAACGCCCCGCCTTCCTATGTCGCAGGGCATCCATGGGAGGGTCTCTTGCGCCAGCTTTTTGCTTTCCTCGCCGCCAGCTTTGTCGCGCTCAGCGTACCGTCGTTCGCCGCGGAGCAGCCGGACCTGATCTTCAAGCGCTCCACTGTGTTCAAGTGGCTGACGCCGAACGACAAGCTCGCGACCTACGGGCTCGACGATCCGGACGTCGAGGGCGTCGCCTGCCACTTCACGGTGCCGGAACGCGGCGGTATGAAGGGCTGGATCGGCGTGGCCGAGGAGGTGTCCGACATCTCGCTCGCCTGCCGGCAGATCGGGCCGATCAAGATCAAGGAGAAGTTCAGCCAGGGCGAGGACGTATTCCGCAAGCGCCGCTCACTGTTCTTCAAGAAAATGCAGATCGTGCGCGGCTGCGATACCAAGCGCAACGTGCTGGTCTACATGGTCTACAGCGACCGCATCATCGAAGGCTCGCCGAAGAACTCGACATCGACGGTGCCGATCATGCCGTGGGGGGCGCAGACCGACATCCAGAAGTGTGCCGACTGGGTAGAGTGACCCGCATCTCGGTACCTTTCTGTTGCGTGGTTCCGCTGTGATGCGTTTCATTGTATGCTGCGCTCCGGATCAGAAGCCGGAGAGGCTGCAATGACCGCCAACCACCCTGACTTTGCTGGCTTTCAACGCGCTGCCGCGTCGGCGCTGCACGAGCACTGGGTGCTCTTCCTGGTGGAAGGCGTCGTGCTTGTGGTGCTGGGCGCCACCGCGATCGCCATACCGGCACTGGCGACCGTGACGGTCACCATCTTCCTCGGCTGGCTGTTCCTGGTAAGCGGCGTCATCGGCCTGTTCACGACGATCTGGATGCGCGCTGCGCCGGGCTTCTGGTGGTCGCTGCTGTCGGCGATCCTCGGCATCGTCGTCGGCCTGTTGCTTCTGGCCGCGCCGCTCAGGGGCGCGCTGTCGCTCACGCTGGTGCTGATCGCCTTCTTCGTCATCGAAGGCATCGCCTCGATCATGTACGCGCTCGATCATAAGCGCGAACTGTCCGGCCGCTGGGCCTGGATGCTGGTGAGCGGCATCATCGACCTGGTCCTGGCCGTGATGATCTTCGCCGGATTGCCGGATACTGCAGCCTGGGCCATCGGGCTGCTCGTCGGCATCAACATGGTGTTCGGCGGCGCCGCGCTGATCGGTCTGTCGCTGGATGCGCGCAAAGCGGCGGCGTGAGCCTCTTTTCCCTCCCGCGCTTGCGGAGGATGTAATCGCGGGTGAATTGCCTTGGTCCCGGCCATCTCGCTTAGGGAGGCAAGATTTTGCCCTCCCGCTCGGGATCGCCGGGACAAGCCCGGCGATGACAACAAGGAACACGACGCTCAGCCCTGCACCTCTCCTGCCTCAGCCTCGGCAAGCTGGCTGCGCCAGTCGCGGCGCTTGAGCACGAAGGCGAGCGCGGACAGTCCAAGCAGGATTGCGCAGACGATCAAGAGCCCGAGCGCGATCGGCCGGGTGAAGAAGATCGTGTAGTGGCCGTTCGACATGATCAGCGACTGGCGCAGGCTCTGCTCGAATAGGGGCGCGATGACCAGCCCGAGCACCAGCGGCGCCGGATCGAACGAGAACTTGCGCAACGCATAACCGAGGACGCCCATGACCAGCATGATCCAGACGTCGACGATCGAGTGGCTCACCTCGTAGACGCCGACGATGCAGAACATGATGATGAGCGGATAGAGATACGCGTAGGGGATGCGCAGCACCGTCACGAACAGCCCGACCAGCGGCAGATTGAGCGCCAGCAGCATCAGGTTGCCGACATACATGGAGGCGACGAAGCCCCAGAACACGTCCGGGTGCTCGGTGACGAGCTGCGGCCCCGAATTTACGCCGTGCACCATCAGCGCGCCGATCAGCACCGCGGTGATCGGGCCGGTCGGAATGCCGAGCGCGAGCATCGGCACGAAGGCGCCGGTGGAGGCCGAGTTGTTGGCCGATTCCGGACCGGCGACGCCCGCCACCGCGCCTTTGCCGAACTCTTCCGGATGCTTGGAAACGCGCCGCTCCAGCGCATAAGAGAGGAAGCTGGAGATGATGTGCGCCGAGCCGGGGATGATGCCGATGATGAAACCGAGCACCGTGCCGCGCGCGATCGGCATCGCCGCCTCGCGCCATTCCTGGCGGTTCGGCAACAATTCACGCAGCTTCGGCGAGATCACTTCGCCGACCACCTTGTGGCTCGGCGTCGCCAGGATCTCGCCCAGGCCGAACAGGCCGACCGCGACCGGCACGATGCCGATGCCGTCGCCGAGCTCGGCAAGATCGAAGCTGTAGCGGAAATGGCCGGTCATGTTGTCGATGCCGATCATGCCGAGCAAGAGGCCGATGCAGGCCATCAGCAGCGTGCGAACCAGCGAGGTCGACGACATGTAAGCCAGGAAGATGAGGCCGAGCACGAGCAACGCGGTGTATTCCGGCGGGCCGAATTTCAGTGCGATGGTGGCAAGCGGCGGCGCCACGATGGTGAGCATGATCACGCCGAACGTGCCCGCCACCCAGGAGCCGACGGCGGCGATGCAGAGCGCGGCGCCGGCACGGCCTTTCTTGGCCATGGCGTTGCCGTCGATGCAGGTCATCACCGAGGACGCCTCGCCGGGGATGCGCATCAGGATCGACGTGGTCGAGCCGCCATATTGCGAGCCGTAGTAGATGCCGGCGAGCATGATGACCGCCTGCGTGGCGTTGAGGCCGAACGTCACCGGCAGCAGGATCGAGATGCCGGACAGTGGGCCGATGCCGGGCAGCACGCCGACCAGCGTGCCGACGAGGCAGCCGAGAAAGGCGTACCAGAGATTGTCCGGCTGGAAGGCGACGGCGAAGCCATGCGCCAGGCTGATGAGCGTGCTTTCCACGACTGAATCCTAGAAGCTGACGTCCGGCAGGGGCGTCTTGAGTCCGTAGACGAAGCAGACATAGGTGAACGCAACGATCGCGACGCTGTAGGCGGCTGCGTAAAGCGGCCTGCGCCGTTCGATGAGGATGAGCAGCGCGATCATCATCGCCGTCATGGTGATGAGGAAGCCGAGCCTGGTGTAGAGCGCGATGGCGGCGGCGGTGATCGCTGTGACCATCAGCGCGTGCTTGCCGTCGCCCCAGGAGAGTTCGGCGAACGGTGGGCTTTCTTGCGCGCGCGCAATCAGCGCCAGACCGAAGATGATGGTGAGCACGGCGACAATCTTCGGCAGGAAGCCGGAGCCGGGCATCGACAGTTGTCCGGTCGGCAGATCGCCGCTGAGCGCGATGACGAGCGCGCCGAAGGCGCCGAAGCCCGCGCCCGCCACGTGGTCGGAGCGCAGGGTCATGATGTCGTCTCGCGTGTCATGGGGCGCCGCTCGCCTTTCATCCCTGCCGTCCGATCGAGATCACCGCCTCGTCCGTGCGCTTGCCGTCGATGTCCCAGAATTTCTGGAAGTCCGGGCCATCGAGATAGTCGAGCTCCTGGCCGGCATTGGTCAGGGTGGTCTTGAACTGCTCGGAATGTGCCGCCTGATCGATGGCGGCGCGCAGCGTAGTGACGATCGCCGGGGGCGTGCCCTTCGGGGCGAATATGCCGACCCAGAGATAGTATTCGGTGTCGTAGCCGAGCTCTCTGAGCGTCGGCACGTCGGGCAGCAGTTTCGACCGCGTGGCGCTGAACACGGCGAGGGGGCGCAACTTGCCGGCCTTGATGTGCGGCAGCGTTGCCGACACCGACTGCGTCGTGGCCTGTGCGTTGTTGCCGAGGATGGCCGTGATGGCCGGTCCGCCGCCATTGGTCGGCAGATGGCGGAGTTTCAGGCCGCCGACCGCATTGTCGAGGAGGGCCATCGGCAGGTGGGTCGCGCCATAGAGGCCGCCCGAACTGAACACGATCGTGTCGGGCTTTGCCTTCGCGGCGGCAATGAACTCCTGCGCGGTCTTGTAGGGCTGTTGATCGTTGACCAGCAGCGCGACCGGATCGGCGACGAGGCGGGCCAGCGGAATGAAATCGGCGCGCGTGGTCTTGACCGGACGTCCGAACAGCTTGTCGACTTCGGCGTAGCCGGAAATGCCGGTGTTGTGCGACAGCAGGGTGTAGCCATCCGGCTTGGCGGACGCGACCACTTGCGCGCCGACTTGCCCCGCCGCGCCGGCTTTCGTGTCCACCACGACGGGCTGCTTGAGGATCGGCTCCATCATCGTGGCGAGCGGCCGCGTGATGATGTCGTTGATGCCGCCCGGCGGAAAAGCATTGATGATGGTGATGGCGTGCGTGGGGTAGGGCTCTTCGGCGAAGGCCGGCGCGACCGCGATTGCGGCGGCCCCGGCGATGAAACTGCGACGATCCATGCTGTCCCCCCTTGGCGGACGCGTGCATTCTTCGCGGCACGAAAGCCCGCCGCGTGCGGCGGGCTTCAAGGCGTTACCCCTGCACCTTGCCGATGTCGCGCACGGCATCTTCGATGCGCGCGGCGTCGGCGTCCCAGAACGCCGCAAACTCCGGCTGATCGAGGTATTCGACGTCCTGCCCGAGATTGGCCATCGCGGTCTTGAACGGCTCGGTCTGCGCGGCCTTTTGAAGATTCGTGCGCAGATAAGCGACCACGTTCGCCGGCGTGCCTTTGGGCGCGAACATGCCGACCCAGAGATAATATTCGACGTTGTAGCCGAGTTCTTTCATCGTCGGCACATCGGGCAGCGCCTTGGATCGGTTGGCGCCGAACAGCACAAGCGGCCTGGCCTTGCCCGCTTTCACTTGCGCGAGGCAGGCCGACACCGACGACACCAGCACCTGCGCGTTGTTGCCGAGGAAGGCGGTGAGCGCCGGTCCCCCGCCATTGGTCGGCAGGTGGCGCATCTTCAGGCCGCCGGCTGCTTTCAAATAGAGCGCCATCGGAATATGTAGCGCGCCGTAGAGACCGGACGACGAGAAGATGATCTCGTCCGGCCGCTTCGCGGCGTCGTCGGTCAAGTCCTTCAGCGACTTGTAAGGCTGCTGATCGTTGACGATGAGGACGCAAGGATCGGCGACGAAGCGCGCCAGCGGGATGAAATCGGCGCGGGTGAACTTCGGCTGGCGGCCGAACAATTTATCCACCTCGGCGAAGCCGGAGATCGAGGTGATGTGCGACAGCAGCGTGTAGCCGTCGGGCTTGGCACTGGCTGCGACCTGCGCGCCGACGGCGCCTGCCGCGCCGGCTTTGGTATCGATGACGACCGGCTGTTTGACGATCGGCTCGAGCACCGCCGCGAGCGGGCGCGTCACCACATCGGATGCGCCGCCGGGCGGAAACGGGTTGATGACGGTAATTGCGTGTGACGGATAGGTGTCTTCGGCGAATGCGGGCTTGATGGCGAGCCCCGCAGCTATAACGGCGCTGCCGGTGACGAAACGGCGTCGGTCCATGTGCTTCCTCCCAGGCGAAGCTATGTGCGGCCGGCTCTTTTGGGCCGGCTCTCTCTTTTTATGGCTGCGATGCTATCGCCCGGCGGCAGGCACAAGCAAGCGGGATCGGCTTGCTTCACCTCTCCCATAGGGAGAGGTCGGATCGCACCCGAACTCGGGCTTGCCCGCGTTCGGCACTGTTAAGTGGCCGAAGTCGGATATTATCCGACTTCAGCTGCGATCCGGGTGAGGGGTTATTGCGTATCGAGAGTCCCGGACCCCCTCACCCCAACCCTCTCCCCAACGGGGAGAGGGAGCGCGCCGAGCGCGCGGCACTGTTTAGAACAATCTCGCTACTCGATAATCGCCACCGCGCGTGTCCAGCCGGCGGAGCCGCCGCGCACCTTCACGGGAAAGCAGCTCACTGTGAACCCGGTGGCAGGCAGCGCTTCGAGATTGTGCAGCTTCTCGATATGGCAGTAGCCGATCTCGCGGCCGGCGCGATGGCCTTCCCAGATGATCCTGGGATCGTGCGTCTGCATGTACTTCTGCATCGTGTAGATGAACGGCGCGTCCCAGCTCCAGCCGTCGGTGCCGGTCACGCGCACGCCGCGTTCGAGCAGATACATCGTGGCCTCGCGCCCCATGCCGCAGCCTTTGGCGACGTAATCGGGACGGCCATAGGCCGTACCGGCGCTGGTGTTCACCACCGCGATTTCGAAGGGTGAAAGCGTGTGCCCGATGCGCTTGAGCTCGGCCTCAACATCGGCGGCGGTCGCCACGTAGCCATCGGGGAAGTGGCGGAAGTCGAGCTTCACGCCCGGCTGGTAACACCAGTCGAGCGGCACCTCGTCGATGGTCAGCGCGCGCTTGCCGTGATCCATCGTGGACGCGAAGTGATACGGCGCATCGAGATGCGTTGTGCAGTGCGTCGAGAGCTTCACCCATTCGATGCCCCAGCCTTCGCCGTCGGGCAGGTCCTCCTTCTTCAGCCCGGGGAAGAACTTGAGGATGTCCGCCGCCGTCGCTTCGTGATCGAGGTACTCGATCTTCGGGCCGTAGCCCGGCGGATCGGCCGCCACGTCGTTCTCGAGCGGTACGGAAATGTCGATGATCTGGCGCGGCATTCTTTTGACTCTCCCTTGGTCACGCCCGGCCTGAGAGGGGCCGGTCAGATTCCGTCGCTTCATCGTGATCGAGTTTCCGGCTTTGGAACAGGGCGTCGCCTGCTTCACGTCGCCGGAATGCGATGAGGCTGCGGCGTTCCGGCGCAGCAGCGCCGGCGAGGTGGAAACCATCATGGCCGAGGGCGTCTAGGGGCGCCCATGTCGCTGTCCTGCCCACCGGGAGACTCGGTGGGACGGCAAAAACGCCAGCAAAATCGGGACAAATAGGAGGGTGTTAGCCAATTGGGCGAATAGGGCAACCACCTGTGGACCATTGGCTTTGGCGCTGCCATTATTGGTCATCGAAAAAAGCCGGATCGTACCGGCATAAAGATCATCGGGGAGGATGAATATATGCTGCAAAGGTTGAAATCCCGGACGTTCGCCTTGTTGGTGGGAGCTGCTGCCGCTCTCGCTGCTTGCGCGACGTTCGTCGTTTCCGCGAGTGCCCAGAGCAAGGAGCCGATCAAGATCGGCTTCAGCATGGCGCTCACCGGTCCGCTCGCCGCCAACGGCAAGCAGACACTGCTCGGCATGAAGATCTGGGAAGAAGAGACCAACGCTGCGGGCGGCCTCATCGGCCGGCCGGTGAAGCTCGTTTATTACGATGACCAGTCGAATCCGTCGACGGTGCCGGGCATCTACACCAAGCTGCTCGACGTCGACAAAGTCGATCTGGTGGTCTCCGGCTACGCCACCAACATGGTCGCGCCGGCGATGCCCGTCGTGATGCAGAAGGGCAAGACCTTCGTCAGCCTCTTCGCGCTCGATGTGAACAACGAGTTCAAATATCCGAAGTACTTCTCGGTGCTGCCGACCGGCCCGGACACCAAGCCCTCGTTTACCGAAGGCTTGTTCCAGGTGGCCATGCAGCAGACGCCGAAGCCGACGACCGTCGCGCTGACCGCGGAAGATGCGGAGTTCTCGCGCAACGCCTGCGAAGGCGCACGCTCCAACGCCAAGAAGTACGGCGTCAACATCGTCTACGATAAGAGCTTCCCGCCCGGCACGACCGACTTTTCGCCGATCGTGCGCGCGCTGCAAGCCGCGAACGCCGATATCGTGGTGGTGTGTTCCTATCCGCTGAGCTCGGTCGGCATCACGCTGGCGGTCAACGAAGCCAACTACAAGCCGAAGATCATCGGTGGCGCGATGGTCGGCCTGCAGGCGACCGTGTTCAAGCAGAAGCTCGGCTCCAAGCTCAACGGCATCGTCAATTACGAGACCTGGGTGCCGTCCGAGAAAATGATGGCGCCGGCGGCGGACTTCTTCAAGAAGTACCAGGCCCGCGCGGCGGGCGAGGGCGTCGATCCGCTCGGCTACTATCTCGGCGGCTGGGGCTTTGCCTACGTCAGCGCGCTGGGCGAGGCGATCGCCGGCACCAAGAGCATCGACGACAACAAAATCGCCGACTACTTCCGCACGCACACGTTCAAGACCATCATGGGCGACTGGTCCTACGGTCCGGGCGGCGAGTGGACGAAGTCCGGCATGATGCAGGTGCAGTATCACAACGTAAAGGACGGCAACGATCTCGATCAGTGGCGCGGCATGGCGGTTCAGACGGTGCTCACGCCGCCCGAACTCGCCACCGGCAAAGTGATCTACCCCTACGAGAAGGCGAAATAGCCCGAGTCGAAAACACTGCTGAAGCGGCGCGGGAGGCACCTCCTGCGCCGTTTTTTCTTCACCTCTCCCCGCAGCCGAAGTCGGATGTTTCCGACTTCGGCCAATTTGAAGTGACCGAACTCGGGTAAACCCGAGTTCGGTGTGCGGGGAGAGATGACACGCCGAAGCGACAGCGAAGGCGTGTCGGGTGAGGGGCTGTGCACGGCCCCTCACCCGGCTCGCGCTTTGCAAGCGCTCGCCACCCTCTCCCCGTAAAACGGGAGAGGGAAGAGCCTCACATCCCCAGATAAAACTGGCGGATCAGGTCGTTGTTGTTGAGCTCGTCGGCCGAGTTGCCCTCGAAGGCGATCTTGCCGTGCACGATCACGTAGCCGCGGTCGGCGATGCGGATAGCCTGGGTGAAGTTCTGCTCGGCCATCAGCACGGTGAGCTGGTAGTGATCCTTGAGCTCCTTGATCGCGTCGATGGTGCGGCT